>NZ_CP009830.1:300000-550289 GCF_000959525.1 Burkholderia multivorans ATCC BAA-247 | reverse complement strand
CGACGAGCGCGCGAATCGGCACGCCGGCGCGCAGATACTGCCAGCCGAGCAGATAGAGCAGCGGCCCGCAGCCGGCCAGCACCGGCGGCGTCGACGGCACTTCGCCCGCGCTCTTCAGCAGAATCTGCGCGGCGCCCGCGGTCAGCACGCCAGGCAGCGTCCAGCCGGGAATCGGAAACGGCCGCTCGAGCGCGCCGGTGGCGAGAATTACGCGGCGCGCGTCGAAGCGGCCGACCTTGCCGTCACGCAGATAGTGCACCTGCCGCTCGCGCGTGACCTGCCATACCGTCGTGCGCGTCAAATGACGGGCGCCCGAACGCGCGAATGCGTCGGCGAGCGCGGCGCCGGCCGCGTAGTCGGGGCCGAGGATCTCGCGGCGGCGTGCGTCCGCGCGCTCGATCGCGCGATAGATCTGGCCGCCGACTGCATCCTGCTCGTCGAGCAGCACGACCGACAGCCCCGCGCACGCCGCGCGCGTGGCGGCGCCGAGGCCGGCGGGGCCAGCGCCGACCACGACGACGTCGACGGTTTCCTGCATGAATTCAGCGGTCATCGGCGTTCTCCAGTGACGCGGCGGCAAGCGCGGATTCGGGCGGCAGGTCGCGCGCGCCTTCCTGCGTGCGCACGCACATGCCGTCGCGCACGTCGACCATGCAGCTCTGGCGCGCGGGCACGCCGTCGATTTCGACGAGACATTCGAAGCACGCGCCCATCATGCAGTAGGGCGCGCGCGGCGCATGCGACACGGGCGTCGCGCGAAAGCGCTGTACGCCGGCCGCGAGCAGCGCGGCAGCGACGCTGACGCCGGCCGGCACGCGCAGCGGCGCATCGTTGAAGCGGATCTCGACGGTCGCCGCGGCGGCATCGAGCGGCTTGAACAGGGACGAACTCGGGTGGGCAGTCATGGGCGGGCGGACAAGGTCAGTAAGCGGGAGCGGGCCGGGCGGCAGCGGCGATCGTGTCGGGCGCGTCCGGAAAGCGACGTGCGGACAGCGCGGGCAACTCGTCGGGCACCGGCGCGCCGACGATCCACGGCGCGATGCGCATCGCATGCGCGGCCGCGAGCGTGACGCCGCTGTGGCACGTGACGACGAACGCGCCCGGATGCTGCAGCGATTCGTCGTAGATCGGAAAGCCGTCGGGGCTGTACACGCGCAGCGCGGCCCACATCCGCACGAGCCGTACGTGCTGCAGCATCGGAAATGCGCGCACGCCGCGCCGCGCGATGTCGGCGAGCACCGGCGTCGTGGTCAGGTCGTCGAAGCCGACTTCCTCCATCGAGTCGCCGAACTGCACGGTGCCTTCGTCGGTCTGCCGCACGTTGATGGTCGGATAGCGGAGAAACGGTGCGACGCGTTCGCTGACGAGCACCTGCCCGCGATTCGGGGCGACCGGCGCATGGAGCCCGACCTGCGGCGCGAGCGTGCGATTGCCGAGGCCGGCCGCGAGCACGAGGCGGCCGGCGCCGAACGTGCCCGCCGCGCTGTCGGCGACGAAACCGCCGCCTTCGGCGCGCACCTGCCGCACGCGCGCGCCGGAGACGAGACGCACGCCGCGATGCTGCATCGACGCGTGCAGCGCGCGCAGCAGCTTAAGCGGATTCACGTGGCCGTCCATCGGCGTGTAGCTCGCGCCGACGACCGCAGGCCCGATGCCGGGCAAGCGCTCGCGCAGTTCGCGATGATCGAGCAGCTCGAACGGATAGTCGCCGAGCGCCGCCTGCAGCGTCGCGAGACGCGTGCGGCGCTCCGCGAGCTCGTCGTCGGAGAAGCAGAGATGGAAGCCGCCCGGCTGGCGCAGTGCGACATCGACGCCGCTGTCCTCGAGCAGGCTCGCGGCAAGCTGCGGCCAGCGCGCGGCCGAGCTGCGCGACCAGCTCGCGTAGGGCGTGCGGTCGTGGCCCTTGCCCTGAATCCAGACGAGGCCGAAATTGCCGCGCGACGCGCGAAAACCGCCGTCGTCCTCGTCGAGCACGGTCACGCGCGCGCCTTCGCGGGCGAGGCCGTACGCGACGGCCGTGCCGACGAGGCCGCCGCCGATCACGAGCACGTCGGGGCTCGCGGCTGCAGGTCGAATCATCGTGCTTCTCCGATCAGGATGCGATCGAGCCCGACCAGCCGGTCGAGCAGGAGCATCAGCATGACCGTGCCGACGATCAGCACCGCCGACACCGACGTGACGAGCGGATCGATCGTCTGCGCGATCTGGTTGTACATGGCGACGGGCAGCGTCGTCGTGCCCGGTGTCGCGACGAAAATCGTCATCGTGAGCTCGTCGAAGCTCTGGATGAACGACAGCACCCAGCCGCCCGCGACGCCGGTGCGGATCATCGGCAGCACGACGCGGCGAAACGCGGTGAAGCGGCTCGCGCCGCACGACAGCGCGGCACGCTCGGCATCGCGGTCGAGCCCGATCGCGGAGGACAGCGCAAGCCGCAGCGCATACGGCAGCACGATCACGACGTGCGCGGCGACGAGCGCCCAGAACGAGCCGCTCAGATGCAGCAGCGACAGGAAACGCAGGAACGCGATGCCGAGCACGACCGCCGGAATCATCATCGGCGACAGGAAGAAGCTCGTCAGCGCGCCGCGTCCCGGGAAGCGGTAGCGCGCGATCGCGAGCGCGGCCGGCACCGCGAGCGCGACGCCCAGCGTCGCGGCGACGAGCGCGAGCCGAACCGACAGCCAGAACGCCGACACGATATCGCCGTTGTCGAGGATCGCGCGAAACCAGCGCAGCGACGCGCCGTCGAACGGCATCGAGATATAGCCCTTGTCGGTGAACGCGACGAGCATCACGGCCGCGAGCGGCGCGACGATGAACGCGACGAACAGCGCATGGAAGGCGAGGGCGGCAAAACCGTTGCGTTGCATGGCGTCGCTCCGTCAGTCGAAGATGTGCTTGAAGCGGCGTTCCGCGAGCCGGCTGCAGCCCATCACGATCGCGACGTTCGCGATCAGCAGCAGCACCGCGATGCTCGCGCCGAGCGGCCAGTTCAGCGTGCCGAGGAATTCGTCGTAGGCGGCCGTCGCGACGACTTTCAAGCGGCGGCCGCCGATCAGCGCGGGTGTCGCGAACGCCGATGCGGACAGCGCGAACACGATGATCGAACCCGACAGCACGCCGGGCAGAATCTGCGGCACGATCACGCGGCGAAACACGCGCATCGGCGACGCGCCGAGCGACAGTCCGGCCCATTCGACCTGCGGATCGAGCTTCTGCAGCGTTGCCCATACCGCCATCACCATGAACGGCACCAGCACATGCGTGAGCGCGACGATCGTGCCCGTCATCGTGAACACGAGGCGCACGGGCTCGTCGGTGATGTGCAGCGCCTGCAGCACATCGTTCAGCACGCCGTTGTTGCCGAGCAGGATCTGCCAGCCGAGCGTGCGCACGACGACCGAAATCAGCAGCGGGCCGAGCACGACCAGCAGGCAGATCGACTGCCACGGCTTGCGCATGCGCGCGAGCACGATCGTCTCCGGCACGCCGAGCACGATCGACAGCAGCGTGACGGCGGCCGCGAGGCCCGCGGTGCGCGCGAAGATCGTCAGATAGTAGGGATCGCGAATGACTTCCAGATAGTTCGCGAGCGTCCAGCCCGGCTGCGTGCCCGCGATGTCGCTGAACGTGTGGAACGACAGCACGAGCGTGAGCAGCAGCGGCGCGAGCAGCAGCGTCGAGAACAGCAGCAGCGCGGGCGCCGACAGCAGCCACGGCGCGGCACCGCCGCGCGTATCGTCAAGCGTGGCCATGCGCGCCCTCCCGCGTCAGCATCCGCAGATCGTCGTCGGCCCACGCGAGGCCGACTTCGCTGCCTTCGTCCGGCGGCGGCGCGCCGGTGTTCGACTGCGTGACGTGCAGCTTGCCGAGCGCCGTGTCGATCACGAGCAGCCACTGGTTGCCGACGAACACGCGCGTCGCGACGCGCCCGTGCAGCCGCGCGTCGCCGTTCGCGAGCCGCATCTTTTCGGGGCGGATGTAGACGTTGACGGGGCCCGCGACGTCGCGTCCTTCGTGCGGCACGTGCAGCGTCGTGCTCGCGACCGCGACTTCCGCGCAGCGCGGATTGCGTCGCAGCACTTCGCCTTCGAACGTATTCGTGCGGCCGAGGAACACCGACGCGAACGGCGTGGCCGGCCGCTCGTACGCGTCGAACGGCGTGCTCAGCTGCGCGATGCGGCCGCGATGCATGACGGCGATGCGGTCGCTCATCGTCATCGCCTCGACCTGATCGTGCGTAACGAGGATCGTCGTGATCCCGAGGCGCTTCTGGATCGCGCGCAGCTCGATGTGCATTTCCTCGCGCAGCTTGGCGTCGAGGTTCGACATCGGCTCGTCGAGCAGCAGCAGCTCGGGCCGCATCGCGATCGCACGCGCGATCGCGACGCGCTGCCGCTGCCCGCCCGACAGCTCCTTCGGGTAGCGCGCGTCGAGGCCGTCGAGCCGCACGAGCGCGAGCGCCTCGGCGATCCGCTCTTCGCGCTGCGCGCGCTTCATCTTGCGCATTTCGAGACCGAAGCCGACGTTGCCGGCGACCGTCATGTGCGGAAACAGCGCGTAGCTCTGGAACACGACGCCGATGCCGCGCTTCTCCGGACGTTCGTGCGTGATGTCGCGGCCGTCGAGCGTCACGCGCCCGGCGGACGGCGCCACGAAACCCGCGATCATCTGCAGCGTGGTCGTCTTGCCGCAGCCCGACGGCCCGAGCAGCGACAGAAACTCGCCGCGCTCGACCGACAGGTCGAGCTGCTCGATGGCCGTGAAGTCGCCGTAGCGTTTCGAGACATGTTGCAGGGTCAGAAAGCTCATGGATCGGATTCCTTGCGAAGCGGCGGCGCCGCGCGATCAGCGTTCGACCGAGCGGTTCCAGCGCTGCGTCCATTCGGTGCGGCGCGGGTTGATGGTCGTCCAGTCGACGGTCGTCAGCTTCGCGACCTGGTCGGGACCGTAGGGCACGCGCGCGGCGACGTCCGGCGCAAGCTTCACCGTCCGGTTGACCGGGCCGAGCCCGATCGCCTGCGCTTGCAGCGCCTGGACTTCCGGCGTCAGCAGGTACTGGATGAACTGCTGCGACAACTGCGGCTGCGCGTTTTCGGCGACCGCGCACGCGGCGACCTGCAGCGCGACCGCGCCTTCCTTCGGATACACGAACTTCAGCGGGAAGCCGGTGTTCTGCAACGACACCGCGCGGCCGCTGCCGTACGGTGCGGCGATCACGTCGCCGGCCTGCATCAGGCCGTCCATCTCGCCGGGCGTCGGCGCCCAAGACAGCACGTTTGGCGCGACGCGTTTGGCCATCGCATCGAAGCCGGGATCGATGCGTTTCTCGCCGCCGCCGTTCAGGCGCGCGAGCATCACGAGCGTGTGCAGCCCGTACGTGACGGTGATCGGCGGCATGCCGAGCTTGCCCTTCAGTCGCGGGTCCTCGAGCGATTTCCACGAATCGGGTGCCGGCAGGCCGAGCTTCTTGAACGCGTCGGCGTTGTAGCCGATGCCGGTCGCGACCACGCCGACGCCGACCGCCTCCGGACCGAGCCGCGCAAGCGGATAGAGATCCTTCATGATCGGCGCATCGTCGATCTTCGCGCACAGGCCGAGCTGCATGGCCTGATACATCGGGCCGTCGTCCATCACGGCGACGTTGATCTGCTGATGGCCCTTCTGCGCCTGCAGCTTCGCGAGCGTGTCGCTCGAATTGCCGGCGACGTAGACGATCTTGACGTTGTGCGCCTTCTCGAACGCGGGGATGACCTTCTGCCGATAGAGCTGTTCGTTCGATCCGCCGACGTTCGCGACGTACATCGTCGTTTCCGCATGCGCGGCGACCGACGCGCTCAGCGCGAGCGCCGCGCCTGCGGCGAGGAGCGGTTTCGCCGCGACGCGGCGCGAGGCGGGAGACAAGCGGGACGGGCGGCGGTGCGGCGAACGGTTCATGACGGCGATCTCCATTCGATTGTGGGGGGGCGGCGGCATCGGGACGTGCGCCGATGCAATGCAGTCTGGCGCTTGTGGTCCATGCCGTCCAATACGAATAAAATGCCAGTCCATACCGAAATGTGATGGATCAGGGTTAGGCTCTACGGGACGATACGGAGTGGCACGATGAACCTGAAGCAGATCGAAGCGTTTCGCGCGGTGATGGTGGCCGGCTCGATGACGGCTGCCGCGAAGGCGCTGTTCACGACGCAGCCGAACGTGAGCCGCATGATCGCGAGCCTCGAGCGCGATACGGGGCTCACGCTGTTCGAGCGTGTCGGCGCGCGGCTCGTGCCGACGAGCGAGGGCACTGCGTTCTTTCGGGAGGTCGAGCGCGCGTATGTCGGATTGCGCGGGCTCGCGAATGCCGCGGAGCAGATTCGCAATCTCGGCAGCGGGCGGCTGCGGATCGCCGCGATGCCGGCGGTCGGCTATACGCTCGTGCCGCGCGCGATCAAGCGTTTCCAGGAGCAGTATCCGGGCGTCACGGTGTCGCTGCACGTGAACACGTCGGCCACCGTGAATCACTGGACCGCGTCGCAGTTCTGCGATATCGGCGTGGCCGTCTACGTGAGCGAGACGTCGAATTGCGAGGTCGAGCTGCTGTCGAAGGTCGCGGCCGTCTGCGTGATGCCGGGTCAGCATCGTCTCGCGAGCAAGCGCACGATCAAGCCGGCCGATCTCGCCGGCGAGTCGTTCATCTCGCTCTGTCAGGGCGACGGGATGCGCACGCTGATGGATGCAGTGTTCGAGCGCGCGGGCGTCGAGCGCAAGCTCGCGACCGAAGCGCAGTACACGGCGATCTGCTGCGAGATGGTGCGGCTCGGGATGGGCGTGACGCTCGCGCATCCGGTCGTCGCGCAGGCGTTCGCGGGGCCGGACGTCGCGATCCGTCCGTTTTCGCCGGCCGTCACGATGCCGACGTATCTGCTGTTTCCGCCGCAGCCGTCGCGCGACCGGCTCGCGGCCGCGTTCGCGACGCTGCTCGCCGACGAGCACGACGCGGCGACGGGGCGGACGTCGGCGCGAGGGCGTCGTTAATTATTTTGTTTGTGCAATCGTCGGTGCCGATGTCGCATGGCACATCGATGCGGACGAACCGCCGGCTTCGCATGCGGCGGTCGGCGTCGCGGCCGCTAGCCGACCCAAGCGCCGATTCGCGCGCAAGCGGCAACGCACGCCGCTTGCATCGCGCGGTCTGCCATAACGCTCGTCAATTCCCGTACATATCGAAGTCGAAGTACTTCGACTGAATCTTGTTGTAGGTCCCGTCGCTGCGGATCTGCGCGATCGCGCGGTTCAGCGCATCGCGCAAATCGGTATCGGCCTTGCGCACGCCGGCCGCATCGCCGTTGCCCATGATCTTCGGGTCGTAGACGACGCCGCCCGCGAACGAGAAACCCTTGCCGCGCGGCGTCGCGAGGAAGCCGAGCTGGCCCTGCACGGCGTCCATCAGCACGCCGTCGACGCGCCCGTTTACGAGATCCGCATACGCCTGGTCGTAGCTCGGATACGGCACGACCTCGACCTTCGCCGCCGCCCATTTTTCGCGTGCATAGGTTTCCTGGATCGTCCCCTGTTCGACCGCGATGCGCTTGCCGGCCAGCTTCGCCGCGTCGGGCAGCAGCCCCGAGCCCGTGCGTGCGATCAGGCGCGTCTGGTTGCGGTACAGCCGATCGGTGAAATCGATCTGCTGGCGCCGCTGCTCGGTCGCCGCCATCGACGACAGGATCACGTCGAACTTGCGCGCCTGCAGCCCCGGAATCAGTCCGTCGAAGCTGCTCGACACCCACACGCATTTCGCGTTGAGCTTCGCGCAGAGCGCGTTGCCGAGATCGATGTCGAACCCTTGCACGCTGCCGTCGGCCGCGGTCGATTCGAACGGCGGATAGGTCGGATCGACGCCGATGCGGATCGTCGTCCATTCCTTCGCCGAGGCGAGCGTCGCGCAGGCCATCGCGGCCGCGGCGACGAGCATCGTGATACGCGTCTTCTTCTTCATGGTCAGGCTCCGTTCGTGTGGGGAAGCGGGGGCGGGCACGGCGTCAGCTCGGGAAGTCGCCGCGGCGGAAATCGTCGGACAGTTCGACGGCGTCCGCCAGTTCGTCGACGGTGATCGGCTTGATCGGCGCACGCACGCGGTATTGGCCGACGTCGGCGACGTCGCGCTGCTGTACCTCGGCGATCAGCTCGCCGACGGTCGTGCCGCACCAGCGTCCCTGGCACGGACCCATCCCGCAGCGCGTGAACGCCTTCATCTGATTCGGGCCCTGGCAGCCGAGCGAGGCCAGCCGGCGGATTTCGCCGGCGGTCACTTCTTCGCAGCGGCAGACGATCGTGTCGCCGTCGGGGCGGCGCAGCGCGGCGGGCGGCGTATAGAGCGCGTCGAGCAGCGGCCGCACCGCGAGATGACGGCGCCACGCCTTCAGCAGCGGCCGTTCGCGTGCGGCCTGTTCGTGCGGTGCGAGCGCGCCGACGCTCGCCGCGATGTCGAGCGCCGCGACCTCGCCCGCGATCGCCGCGGCCTGTGCGCCGCCGATGCCGGCGCCGTCGCCGGCGATCCAGACGCGTGCGACGCTGCTGCGTCCGCGCACATCGTGTTGCGGCCGCCAGCACGCGGCACGTTCGTCCCATTCATGCGCACAGCCGATCGAGCGGGCGAGTTGCGTCGACGGGATCACGCCCTGATGGAGCAGCACGAGCGACGTGTCGAGCGCGTGTGCGATGCCGTCCGCGTCGCGAAAGCGCAGATACTGCGCGCGGCCGTCGCCGTCGACGCGCACGTCGGTGGCGCCGCGATAGACCGGAATGCCGGCGTCGCGCACCGCGCGCAGCATGCGCCAGCCTTTCAGCAGATAGTCGGCGCCGCGCAGCGCGGGCAGCGCATGCGGGAGCGCGCGCCGCCAGGCATCGCGCGGCGTCGTGTCGACCAGCGCGCGCACGCGCCGGCCCGCATTCAGCAACTGCGCGGCGAACAGCCACAGCAGCGGGCCGCTGCCGGCAAGCACCGTATCGGCCGAGGGCGCGAGCCCCGACGATTTGAGCAGCGTCTGCGCGGCGCCGACGCCCATCACGCCGGGCAGCGTCCAGCCGCGCACGGGCCACGGGCGCTCCTGCGCGCCGGTCGCGATCAGTACCGCGCGTGCATCGATTTCGAGTGTGCCGCGCGCGGCGCCGCCGAGCGTCAGCATCGCGACGGGCGCAGGCTCGAACGCGATCTGCCAGACCACGCTGCGCGGCAGATAATGCGCGCCGCTCGCGAGCAGCCCGTCGATCAGCGGCCGTCCCGCCACATAGTCGGGGCCGAGCCACTGCGCGAGCTTCGCCGGCACATCGGCGAGATTGCGATAGATCTGTCCACCCGGCGACGGGCCTTCATCCGCGACGACGACCGACAGCCCGGCGGAGCGTGCGGCCATGGCGGCCGCCATGCCGGCCGGCCCCGCGCCGACGATCAGCAGATCGCATGCGCGCCGCGTCATGCGAGCCTCGCTTTGCCGTGCATCGCGCGCACCTGCATCCCGTCGCGCACGGGCGTCATGCAGCCTTGCACGTTCGGCACGCCGTCCACTTCGACGAGACAGTCGAAGCAGACGCCCATCATGCAGAACGGCCCGCGCGGCGATGCGCTGACGGCCGTCGGACGGCAGGCGAGCGTGCCGGCCGCGAGCAGCGCGGCCGCGACACTGTAATGGGCCGGCACGTCGTGCGCGATGCCGTCGACGTGGATGCGCACGCGTTCGCGTATCGCGTCGGCGGGAACGATCGATTCAAACATGCCGGGCCTCCTTCGGTGCGGCGAAACGCGCGGTCGTAAACGCGGACAGCTCGGCCGGCGCCGCGCGCCCGGCAATCCACGGCGCGACGAGATCGGCATGCGTCGCGGCCAGCGTCACGCCGCTGTGGCAGATGGCGAGATACGCACCGGGGTGCGTGCGCGACGCTTCGTAGACGGGCAGCCCGTCCGGCGTCATGATCCGCAGCGCGCCCCAGGCGCGCACGATCCGCGCGTGTGCGAGCGCCGGAAACGCCGTGCGTGCGCGACGCGCGATGTCGGCCATCGCAGGGCGCGTCTGGCCGTCGTCGAAGCCGACGTCTTCGGCCGAATCGCCGAGCAGCACCGAGCCTTCCTGCGTTTGCCGGACGACGAGCGTCGGATAGGCGAGAAACGGCGCGAGCCGTTCGGTCACCATGATCTGCCCGCGCAGCGGCGAGATCGGCGCGGCCATGTCGACCATCGGCGCGAGCCGTGCATTGTCGAGGCCGGCCGCGAGCACGACGCGCGCGGCTTCGAGCCGCACGTCGCGCGTCTCCACGTCGAAGCGGCCCGCGCGCGGGCGAATCTCGACGACGTCGTGACGCGGCAGATAGACGCCGCCGCTTTGCACGAATGCCTGCAGCAAGGCGCGCAGCGTGTAGAGCGGATTCGCGTGGCCGTCGTTCGGCGACCACAGCGCGCCGGCCAGCGCGGCCGACGCGGCGGGAATGCGGCTGCGCAGCGCGGCCGGATCGAGCGCTTCGTAGGCGAGCGCCGCGTCCTGGCGGCGCAGCGATTCGAGCAGCGCGATCGCGTCGTTCATGTCGGCCGCATGCTCGAACAGTTCGATGCCGCCCGGCCGCTCGAACCCGCAGTCCACGCCCGTCTCGCGCTGCAGCTGCGCGGCGAACGCGCCCCAGCGCTCGGACGATTCGCGCGACCAGCGCGCATACGGCAGGCAGCGGCCGCCCTTGCCCTGCACCCAGACGAGCCCGAAATTGCCGCGTGCCGCGCGGAATGCGATGTCGTCGCCGTCGCACACGGCGACGCGCTCGCCGAGCCGCGCGAGGCCCCAGGCGAGCGCCATCCCGACGAGCCCGCCGCCCGCGACGACGACGTCGAAGCGGCGCACGTTCATCGGCGGCTCCGGCGTGGGGACTTCGGGATAGGGATGTTATGGTGCATGGCGGCGGCGTTCGTGGCGGAATGTACGTTGCGGGATCGATGTTCGGACAGGCAAAATGGGCTGTCCAATACAGGTTGATCAACGACCCATAACCCAATGTTATGACGACGCCTTCACTGAGAATCCGTCAGATCGAAGCGTTCCGCGCCGTGATGCAGCGCCATACGGTCACGCGCGCGGCGCGCGATCTGCATATTTCGCAGCCGGCCGTGAGCCGGCTGATCGCCGATCTGGAGGCGCGCGTCGGGTTCGTGCTGTTCGAGCGGCAGCAGGGGCGTTTCACGCCCACCGCGCAGGCGCGCGTGCTGTACGAGGAAGTCGAGCGCGCGTTCGTCGGGCTCGATCGCGTCGCGCAGGCCGCCGAGCAGATTCGCGCGATGCGGCGCGGCACGCTGCGCGTGGCGGGCTCGCCGGCCGTCGCGCTCGACCTGCTGCCGGAGCGCATCACGCGTTTTGCGCGCGCGCATCCGGGCGTCGACATCACGCTGCTCGCGCACAGCGCGTCGACGGTCGTCGACAAGATCGCATCGGGGCAGTGCGACGTCGGACTGATCGCGGAGCCCGTGCCGCATCCGGCCGTACGCAGCGAGCGGCTTGCCGACGCGCCGATGTGCTGCATCGTGCCGCGTACGCATCGGCTCGCACGCAAGCGCGTGATCCGCCCCGACGACCTGCGCGACGAAGCCTTCATCTCGTTTCCGCCGAGCTTCGAGGCGCGCAGCGCGATCGACCGCGTATTCGTCGAAGCGGGCGTGTCGCGCGGGCTGTCGATCGAGGCGCAGCTGTCGCAGACGATCGTCGCGTTCGTCGCGAACGGCGCCGGCGTCGCGCTGATCGATCCGGTGACGGCCGCGTATGCAGGCCATCGAGTCGCGGTCAAGCCGTTCGAGCCGATCGTGCCCGATCACTTCTATCTGGTGACGTCCGCGTCGCAGCCGCTGTCGATGATCGGCGAAGCGTTCTGCACGGACTTGCGCGAGGCGTTTGCGCGGATGCGCGGCGCGCGCGATGCCTGACCGGCCCGCCGCGGGCCGGCGGCACGGGTGTCAGTCGCCGAACAGCGCGACGAGATCGGCGATCCGCCGCACGCCCGTCTTCGCGAAGATCGACTTGATCTGGCTTCGTACGGTGCTGATGCGCACGCCGTTGCGCTGCGCATATTCGGCGGGCGTCAGGCCGCCCGCGATGCCGGTCGCGACGGCCATTTCGGCCGGCGTCAGCGCGAACGGTGCGCTTTCGGCGAGCGGCCGCGCGGCGCCGCGGAACGGACGCCGCGGCAGCAGCATCGCAAGCGGACGCGTGTCGCGGTCGAGCGACGCGGTCAACTGCGGCTTGAGCGGAACGACCTGAATTTCGAACGTCGGGCGACGCTCGCGATCGAGCGCATACAGCGGTTGCGGCGCGGCGACGTGCGGCGGCGCGCACGCATCCTTCACGCGCTGCGCCAGTTGCGGCGCCACCTGCGGTGACGATGCGACGAGCCGGTCGGCCTGCACGCGCAGCTCCGTCGATTCGCCGAGCAGCGCGCTCGCGGCCGCATTCAGATAGCGCACGCGCAGCGTGTCGTCGACGACGATCACCGCACGCGGCAGCGCGTCGAGCGCCGCGGCCATCATCGGCGCACGATCGTGCGTCTGCGCGGCCGTTTCGCGCACGCGAAAGACGTTCGGCAAATGATCGAGCACGCGCTGGAGTTCGCGCACCGTATGCGCGTCGTAAGGCCGGTGATTGACCGGGCGATGCACGGCGAGGATCAGCCGTCGATCGCCTTCGAGCCGCATGCCGCCGCACGAATAGCGCAGCCCTTCGCGGATATAGAAGTCCTGGTAGTACTCGCTGCGATCGATCACGCTGTCCGGCAGGAAGCGGTGCATCGGATACATGCGGCCTGCGGGTTCGCGCATCAGCACCTCGCGCGCGAGATCGAGGCTGTGATAGTGGCTCGCATACGCGTCGGCCCAGCCCGAGCCGTAACCGGTGAAGCGGTATTCGAGGAATCGGCCGGTGCGCGCGTCGTGCACGAAGCAGTTCGCGGCGCGCGCATCGGCGAGGGCGACGAGCGCCTGAAGCGCGACATGCCACTGTTCGGGATCGATGGCGGCCGCATAGAGCGCCGCGATCGACTCGTCCGCCGATCGTATCGTGGTCATCCCCGTACCCCCGTTGGCGCATGCGCGCCGCCGCACGTTCGAGCTGGACGAACAGCGCCCACCCGTCGAACGAATGCCGTGCGATCGATTCTAGCAAGCGCCCCCAGTTTTGGGGATGCTGCTGCGATGCGGAATGTCTACGATCGGCAACAGGCTCGCGGTTCGGCGTGCTGGCGCACATTTCGATACCGACGTTTTGCGCGCTGCGGGACGCCGCCTCGACCGCGGCGTCATTGATCGGACGATAGCGCGGTACGACGCGCCGCGCCGACAAGATTCCGACACACGCCGCGCGTACCGTCATCGTCGAGCACGCGCAATCTTTACGCACACGGGGATACGGCGGCAGCGCGAGCAGCAGGTCGGGGGTGTCATGTTTCGGGGGGCAGGATCAACATGCTGACGAGAGACTATGTCGAACGCGAGCTGTCGCACATTCAGAAAATGATCGCGATGCTCGAAAGCGATAGCGGCACGAAGGCGTATCAGCCGGGCGCCGCGCGCGTGAGTTGTCCGAGTTACTGGAGAGCGCGCATCGAAGCGCTGCTGTCGACGCCCGACATGCCGCGTCATGCGCGGAAAATCAGCGAAACGCTGCTCGTGAAGATCGACGGCATGGAAGCGCGATTCGCGGCGCGTGCGTCCGCGCGCAGATAGCGGTGCCCGTTCGCGCGTCGGTGCGTATCGGCACGCATCGGCGCGATCAACGCAAAGGCCACGGAAACATCCCGTGGCCTCGTGGTGCGCGCAGCCGCTGCGGCTGCCCGCGTCGGTGCATCGTGCGCCGGCTTAGCCGAGCGTCTTCGACCAGTTCGCGTACCAGTTGCGGAACAGCGTGTACTGCGTTTCCGCGTAGTTGCGCTGCGCGTCGCTCAGCACGTCGGTTTCGTTGAAGTGCAGCGTGTATTCCTTGTCGCCGTTCAGCACCATCAGGTACTTGTAGAACAGCACGAGGTCGCAGCCTTCGTCGAACGACGACAGCACCGCCAGCGCCGACTCGAGTTCCTTCGCGCGCGCCCGTGCGACCGCATCGCCTTGCGCCGCCTTCTTGCACAGCTCGACGAGGTGCAGCACTTCGCGCGGCAGCGCGTTGCCGATGCCGGTGATCGCGCCCGCGGCGCCGCAGTTGACGAAGCCGTGGAAGACTTGCGTATCGACGCCGGCCATCAGCGTCACGCTATCGTCCTGCGATGTGATGTTCTCCGCCGCATAGCGCATGTCGGCCGCGCCGCCGAATTCCTTGAAGCCGATCAGGTTCGGATGCTGGCGACGCAGCTCGAAGAACAGATCGGCGCGCGTCGCGAAACCGTAGTACGGGCTGTTGTAGATCACGGCCGGCAGATTCGGCGCGGCCTTCAGGATCGCGGAGAAGTGCGCCTTCTGCGCGGCCGGCGACGCGCCGCGCGACAGCACGCGCGGAATCACCATCAGGCCGTGCGCGCCGACGGCGGCCGCGTGCGCCGCGTGCGACACGGCTTCCTTCGAGTTCACCGCGCCGGTGCCGACGATCGTCGGCACGCCGGCCGCGACCAGGCGCGCGACGCCTTCCTGACGCTGCGCTTCGGTCAGCAGCGGCCAGTCGCCCATCGAACCGCAGTACACGACCGCGCGCATGCCGATTTCCACCAGCTCCTTGCCCTTCTTCACCAGTGCGTCGAAGTCGGGCTGGCGGTCGGCCGTGCAGGGCGTCATCAGCGCAGGAATGGTGCCGGTAAAAATGTTGTCGCTCATCACGTTTCCTCTTTCAGATTGGATCAACTGCCGTGGCGCCCGCGGCGTGGCCTGTGTGCGCTCGTCTCCTCGTCCGTGCAAGGTGGCCGCGGCTTCGCCGCCGGCCGACCTCGCACGCCGATGAACGCATTCTAGATGATTCGAATATTTTATACAATATAAAGTTAAGAGGGCGCGGCCCCGGAATGGTGCGGCGTACGCAGCAGGGTCACGCCGTGCCGTGCGGAAAAGGCGCGGAGATGGCAACGCGGCGCGCGCTGAGCGACCGACTTTGCACCGCCCCGCCGCCGGCGAGCCGCGTACTTCCATCCTGTTGGATTGCCTAATGAATATTGTATAAAATCGTGCCGCGAGCAGGCTCGCGTAAAGAAGCAGAAAGCACAACGCAAGACATGAACAGGAGACACCCATGACAGGTCAGGTCGGCGACGCAGTGTCGCCCGGTAATGCCGCCGCGCAGCGTGCGGCGTCCAAAAGCGCGTTGAAGCGCGTAGTCGCCGCATCGATGGTCGGATCGATCGCGGAGTGGTACGAATTCTTTCTGTACGGCACGGCGTCCGCGCTGGTTTTCGGCACGCACTTCTTCAGGAAGACCGGCAATCCGGTCGACGGGCTGCTCGCCGCATTCGCGCTGTATGCGGTCGGGTTTGCCGCTCGCCCGATCGGCGGGCTCGTGTTCGGCTACTACGGCGACAAGTTCGGCCGCAAGCATCTGCTGCAGGTGAGCCTGATCGTCGTCGGCGTCACGACGTTTCTGATGGGCTGCCTGCCGACGTTCGATGCGATCGGCTACTGGGCGCCGGCCCTGCTCGTCACGCTGCGGCTGATCCAGGGCTTCGCCTTCGGCGGCGAGTGGGGCGGCGCGGTGCTGCTCGTCAGCGAGCACAGCCCCGACAACCGTCGCGGCTACTGGGCCAGCTGGCCGCAGGCCGGCGTGCCGGCCGGCAATCTCGTCGCGACGATCATTCTGCTCGTGCTGTCGAGTTCGCTGCCGGAGTCCGAGTTTCTTTCGTGGGGCTGGCGCGCCGCGTTCTGGTTCTCGGCGGTCGTCGTGCTGATCGGCTTCTGGATCCGCCGCAAGGTCGACGACGCGCCGATCTTCAAGGATGCGCAGGCGCGCCGCGAACGGAACCAGGAGAAGCAGCTCGGCGTGATGCACGTGCTCAGGCATCACTGGCGCGAGGTGCTGATCGGCATCGGCGCGCGGTTCGCGGAAAACATCCTCTACTACATGGTCGTCACGTTCTCGCTGACGTACCTGAAGCTCGTCGTCGGCGCCGACACCACGCGGATCCTGAAGCTGATGTTCGCCGCGAACGCGATCCACTTCTTCTTCATCCCGCTGATGGGGCTGATGTCCGACCTCGTCGGCCGCAAGCCCGTGTATCTGACCGGCGCCGTGCTCACCGCGTGCTGGGGGTTCGTCGCGTTTCCGATGATGGACACCGGCAACGACTGGATCATCATGGCCGCGATCGTACTGGGCCTGTTCATCGAGTCGATGACGTATTCGCCGTATTCGGCGCTGATGACCGAGATGTTCCCGACCAACGTGCGCTATACCGCGCTCTCGCTTTGCTATCAGGTCGCGCCGCTGATGGCCGGCTCGCTCGCGCCGTTGATCGGCCTGTCGCTGCTCGAGCGCTATCACTCGTCGACGCCGATCGCGATCTATCTCGTCGTCGCGGCCGCGATCTCGATCGTCTGCGTCGGCGTCGCGAAGGAAACGCGCGGGAAATCGCTGCGCGACGTCGATGCGGACGCGCAGCGGCGCACGGCATCGTAGGCGTCCAGCCGAATCCCGATCGATCTACGAAAGCCACCGTTCGCGGTGGCTTTTTCGCGTCGGCGCGACCTGGCACACGGCGCGATGCGCGCATTCAGCCGTTCGTCGCGCGAAAACGCTCTGCTAATATCGTAGAAAATATGCAATATCCACCGTCGCGCCGCCGCGCGCCGACGGTCTAGCCGAAACCGCAAACATGAACGAGAAACGCCCCGCGCTGGTCTATGCGACGCGCGCCGAAGCCGCAGCCAACGAACTGCGCCGCCGCATTCTGTCAGGCGAATACGTCGACGGCTATCAGCTGCGCCAGGACGCGCTCGCGACCGAACTCGGCATCAGCCGCATTCCGCTGCGCGAAGCGCTCGTGCAGCTCGAAAGCGAAGGGCTCGTGAAGATCCTGCCGCACAAGGGGGCGGTCGTGTCGGAGCTGTCGCCGGAAGACATCACGGAGCTGTTCGAACTGCGCGCGCTGCTCGAACCCGTGCTGCTGAAAAAATCCATCCCGAAGCTGACCGCGGAAGATTTTGCACGGCTCGACGCGATTCTCGCCGAATACAGCAAGGTGCTGCACGCGAGCCAGTCCGGCCGCTGGGGCGAACTGAATACCGAGCTGCATCACGTGCTGTTGTCGCGCGCCGAGCAGCCGAAGACGGCGGCGATCGTCGCGTCGCTGCTGCAGCAGACCGATCGCTACACGCGCGTGCAGCTGTCGCTGTCGCAGGCCGCGCGCGACGTCGCCGAGTCCGAGCATGCGGAACTCGTCGCGCTGTGCCGCAAGGGCGACGCGCGCGCGGCCGCGTCGTTGCTGAAGCGGCATATCGAGCACGCGGGCGGCGAGCTGAACGCGTTTCTGCGCGAACGGCGGCTCGGCCGCTGACCGCGCCGCCCGCGCAGGCCCGCGGCGCTCAGCCGCCGCCGATGCCCTGCAGCACCTTGCCGGTCCCGCCGCACACCGTGCACGGCCGGCCCTCGACCATCCCGGTGCCGTGGCATGCGCCGCACAGATCCTCGCCGACGCCCGGTGCGTCGGGCGGCCCTTCGTCGCCGGGATTCAACGGTTCGTCCGGATTCGGCCCTGCCGAGCGTTTCGTCGTCTGCATCGCGTGCCTCCTGTCGGATTGACGGATGCGCACGGCGGCGCATCGCGCGTGCCTGCTCGTGCGATGGAGGCCGCGACCGAGGCGCGCGGGCGCCGAGTGGGGAGAGTCGGCGCCGCGTCGAAGCCCGGCGCCTGCGGCACGCGTGCTGCACGCACAGGCAACCCGGCTCGGCTCACCCGCGCGACGCGGTGCTTACAACGACGGCGCCCACGTCGTCCCGAACGGATTCGACTGGTCGATGCCGGGGAAGTCGACGAACGCCTTGCTGCAGTCGACGACGTTGGCCGGACGCGCGTTGTGCGTCGCCGTGCCGTCGACGACGACGCGGTTCGCCGTCGATGCGAATATCGGCAGGTTCACGTTATGCAGCGTCAGGTTCGCGTCCGAGGCGATCACCGAGATGCTGTCGGGCGAATCGGCGACCACGTCGGTCAACGTCATCGCGAGCGGGAACGCCGGTTCACCGTAGCCGCCGGTATCGGCTTCGAACCCCTGCAGCTTGACGCCCGCCTCGCCGAAGATCGCGACGTTCGCGAGCGAGATGTCGTGGAAGTTCGGATAGAGCGGACCGCCGGCCGGCACGGCCTTGGTGCTGTAGTACGGCGTGAACAGCAGCGCGTTCTTCGCGTCGCGAATGCAGATGTTCGCGTAGTGGATCTGGCTGACTTCGCCGCCGCGTGCGTAATCCGACTTGATCCGCAACCCTTCCTCCGAATCCTGGAACGAGTTGTCGTAGACCTGCACGTTCGTCACGCCGCCGTTCGTCTCGCTGCCGATCGAGATCCCGTGCCCCCAGTAGATGTGGTTATGCGCGATCGCGATGCCCCACTTGCGGTCCGCCCGCACGTCGCGGTTGCCGTCGATGCCGAGCAGCTGCGAGCCGGCCGGCGACGGGTTGTTGCCGCCTTTCAGCGCGATGTCGTCGTCGCCGGTGCTCACGTAGTTGTAGGCGAACACGACGTTCTTCAGATAGCCGTCGAACGAAACGGGGCTGGCCGACGCCGTCGTGCTGCCGGTCGACAGTGCGGCCGAGATCGGCCTGGACGCGGAGCCCGGATCGAATGCGTCGGTGTTCTTCACGTTGTCGGCGTTGAACGTCTGGCCGTTGTACAGCGGATTGCCGTTGCCGGCCGGATTCGCGAACGCGGCGAGCGTCGGCGTCTGCACCTTCACGCTCCAGACGGTCAGGCCGTCGATGCCGCTCGGCACGACGTGGAAGTTCGGGCTGTTGTTCAGCGTGATGCGGTACAGCGTCAGGTTCTTCGCGTAGTTGAACACCATCAGCCGGAAGTTCGACTGCGAGCCGAAGCCGGTCGTCCCGTTCTGCACCATGTTGCCGAGATACGCGAGATCCCACCACGTCATGTTGCGCACGGTCGATTTCGAATCGACGACGGTGCCGCCGTCGTCGCACGCGGTGCCGTCCGGCGCGACGGTGCCGTTGCGGTAGGCCGCGTACGTGTTCGAGCAGGTCATGTCGACCTTCATCAGCGGATATTTCGCGTCGGACGTCACGAGTTCCGCGTAGCCGCGCCCGTCGATCCGGCCGTCGCCGACGACGGCCGCGTTGACGAGGTTCGTGCCGGTGATCAGCGCGAGACAGTTCGACGAGCTGCCGGCCTTCGTCGCGCTGACGGCCGTGTTGCCGCAATACGGTCCCGCCACGTTCGGTGCATACGCCTTCACGTCGCGCGATGCATACAGCGTGACGCCCTTGTCGATCCACAGCGTGACGCCGGACGGCAACGTGAGCGGCCCGCTGATGAAGCCGTTGCCGGCGCCGGCATGGTTCACGACGAGCCGCACCGCGAACTTGCTCGCGCGGTACTTCGGTTGCGCGAGCGTTTCGCCCGACGCGCCGGCGAGGTTCACGTTCGGCACGGCCGCCGCCTTCTGCGATGCGGTCGCGGCCGCATCGGCGGCGGCGATTGCCGCGCCGACTTCGGCGTCGACGGCCGCGCCGCAGGCGTCGAGCGCGGCCTGGATGCGCGCCTGGTCGGGATTCGCCGTCGCGGCCGATACGGCCTTGCCGACGCCGGACGGCGACGGATCGGCCTCCGGCGGCAGCGAGCCGTCCGGACGGCTGACGAGCGTATTGCTCGCTTCGAGCGTGCTGCAGACCTGTGCGTCGGTCGGCAACGCGGGCTCCGCGGGCAGGTTCGGGTCGACCGTCGTCGTGCCGACCTGGAACACGCTGTTCGCCGACGGTGCGGCCGCCAGGGCGGCGCTCGCGCCGGGCTCGTCGCCGCCGCATGCGGCGAGCGTCGCGGCCGACGCGAGCAGGACCGCAAGCAGGCCGAGCGCGCGCGGGCGCGCGTGCGGCCGGAATCTACGGGATGTCATCACGCTGTCTCCTGAAGGGCATCGGTTGCATCCGATGCGGTTGGGGGTATCGGGTGCTGCGCGGTGTTGCGGGGCGGGCGCGGCGGGCAGGGCCGCGGTCGCGCGGCCGGTGCCCGGGCCGATGCAAGCTTGTGACATGCGGCGTGGGGCGATTGTGGTCAGTCATCCTATAACGTTCCGCCGACCGGCGAAAGAGTGTGCAGCGGCGGCCCGAAAACGGCAAAACAGCGGGGCGGTTTCCGTTGTGGACGGGTTCCGGAAAACGTTTCGCAAAACCGCGCGAGAATGGAGAAGCCCGTTCCACTTTCTGGGCAAAAGACCGTGGTGGGGCGCGTTTCTAGGGGTATGCACCAAGTGAGTTAAACGATTAACCGACGTACATTGGCGCAACACATCATACGACGTACGACTGCGGCGCCCGAAACCGCTCGCAGCCAGGCGGCCGGCATGCCGGCGCGCCGCAGCGTACCTCGCCGACGAACGCGTGCCGGAGGATCGCCGAGCCGCAACTATCAAGGAGACTGACGATGAAGCACCGATTCACCCGCTCCCGTACCGCGCTGGCCGTTGCGCTCCTCGCCGGCTTCGCGGCATCGGCTCACGCGCGCGTGTTCCGCTCGGCGGACGTGCACGGCGACAACTTCCCGACCAACATGGCGGTGAAGTACATGGGCGACGAGCTGTCGAAGCTGACGGGCGGCAAGGATTCGATCAAGGTGTTCGGCAACAGCGCGCTCGGTTCGGAGAAGGACACGGTCGATCAGGTGCGGATCGGCGCGATCGACATGGCGCGCGTGAACGGCGCGTCGTTCAACGAGATCGTGCCGGAATCGCTGATCCCGTCGTTCCCGTTCCTGTTCCGCGACATCGACCATTTCCGCAAGGCGATGTACGGCCCGGCCGGCCAGAAGATCCTCGACGCGTTCGCCGCGAAGGGCATGATCGCGCTGACGTTCTACGAGAGCGGCGCGCGTTCGATCTACGCGAAGCGCCCGGTGCGTTCGCCGGCCGACATGAAGGGGCTCAAGGTGCGCGTGCAGCCGTCGGACCTGATGGTCGACGAGATCAAGGCGATGGGCGGCACGCCGACGCCGATGCCGTTCGCCGAGGTCTACACGGGCCTGAAGACGGGCCTCGTCGACGCGGCCGAGAACAATCTGCCGTCCTACGAGGAAACGAAGCACTTCGAGGTCGCGCCCGACTACTCGGAAACGCAGCACGCGATGACGCCCGAGGTGCTCGTATTCTCGAAGAAGGTGTGGGACAAGCTGACGCCGGAAGAACAGACGGCGATCCGCAAGGCGGCCGCCGATTCGGTGCCGTACTACCAGAAGCTGTGGACCGCGCGCGAGGCGTCCGCACAGCAGATCGTGACGAAGGGCGGCGCGAAGATCGTGCCGGCATCGCAGGTCGACCGCGCGGCCTTCGTGAAGGCGATGCAGCCGCTCTGGGCCAAGTACGAGAAGACGCCGCAGATGAAGCAGATCGTCGACGAGATCGAGGCCATCAAGTGACGCGTCACACTTCCCTGGACGGAGCGGCCGCCGGTGCGCCGGCCTCGGCTGCCGCCGACGGTGCCGCGGCGGTGCGGCCGCATCCGGTGCCGGTGCTGCGCGGCGTGAACGACGTGCTGTTCCGCGTGCTGGCCGTGATCGCGTCGCTTTGTCTCGCGGCGCTCACCGTGCTCGTGTTCTATGCGGTCGTGATGCGCTACGTGTTCGAGAACGCACCCGACTTCGTCGAGCCGATCGCGCTGCTGCTCGTGATCGTGATCGCGATGTTCGGCGCCGCGATGAAGGTGCGCGACGGCGGCCATATCGGCCTCGACTCGTTCGTGCGGCGGCTGAACCCGCGTGCGCGCGACGCGGTCGTCGCGTTTCAGCATCTGAGCCTGATCGGCTTCGCGATCGCGATCCTCGTCGGCTGCGGCAGCATGGCCGTCGAAACGATGGGCGACCGCATTCCGATCATCGGCCTGCCCGAAGGCGTGCGCTATCTGATCACGATTCCTGCGGCGGTCGCGATCATCCTGTTCTCGCTCGAGCACCTGCTCGCGCTTCGTCGCGCTTCAAGACCATAAAACGCCATGGAACTCGCGATCCTGTCCGTCAGTTTTCTGATTTTCCTCGTGCTCGGCGTGCCCGTGTCGTTCGCGCTCGGGATAGCCTGCGTGCTGACCTATATGGTCGAAGGGCTGCCGATCGCGACCGCGATGCAGTCGATGATTTCGGGAATGAACGCGTTCTCGTTTCTCGCGGTGCCGTTCTTCATCTTTTCCGGCGAGCTGATGCTGCACGGCGGCATCGCGGACCGGATCCTGCGCTTCGCGCAGGCGACCGTCGGCCACTTCCGCGGCGGGCTCGGGATGGCGAACGTCGTCGCGTGCACGCTGTTCGGCGGCGTGTCCGGTTCGCCGACGGCCGATACGTCGGCGATGGGCGGCGTCGTGATTCCGCTGATGAAGCGCGAAGGCTACAGCGCCGCGTACGCCGTGAACGTGACGACGCACGCGTCGCTCGCCGGCGCGTTGATGCCGACGTCGACCAACATGATCATCTACGCGTTCGCCGCGCAGGGGATCACCGGAATGCTGCACGGCCAGCCGGTCAGCGGCGTGTCGATCGGCGATCTGCTGTTCTCCGGGCTGCTGCCCGTGCTGTGGGTGATGGGCTTCGTGCTGGCCGCCGCGTACTGGCAGGCCGTGCGTCACGGCTATCCGCGCCGCGCGGACGGCTCGTCCGCGCTGCCCGCGTTTCCCGGCTGGTATGCGGTCGCGCGCAGCTTCGTCGGCGCGGTGCCGGGGCTGCTCGTGATCGCGATCATCCTGGTGTGCGTCGCGAAGGGCATTGCGACCGCGACCGAGGCGGCGGCGATCGCGGTCGTCTATTCGCTCGTGCTGACGGCGATCGTCTATCGCACGCTGACGCTCGACAAGCTGCGCCGCGCGTTGTCGCATGCGTCGCGTACGACGGGCGTCGTGCTGCTGCTGATCGCGGTGTCGAACATGCTGCGCTTCCAGATGTCGTATCTCGAGATTCCCGATGCGATCGAAGGGCTGCTGAAGCAGTCGACGGCCGCGCCGTGGCTGATGCTGCTGTACATCAACATCATCCAGGTGTTTCTCGGCACGTTCGTCGACATGGCCGCGCACATCCTGATCACGACGCCGCTGTTCCTGCCGATCGCGATGGCATGCGGCGTCGGCCCCGTGCAGTTCGGCATCATGCTGCTGCTGAACTGCTCGCTCGGCCTCGTGCACCCGCCGATCGGTTCGGTGCAGTTCGTCGGCTGCGCGATCGGCAACGTGTCGATCGGCGAGACGACGAAGATGGCATGGCCTTACTACATCGCGATTTTCAGCGCGATCAACATCGTCACGTATCTGCCGTTCTTCTCGACCTGGCTGCCGAGCCTGATCAGCGGGCACCCCGTGTACTGAACGCCGTTTGCCACGCGCCTCGCGGCGGCGCCGGACGAAGCGAATCGTCCGGCGCCGCCGCGTTTTTTCGTTGTCGCCATCGGATGCCGAACGTGTTCACGAAGGCGAAGCGACTCGGGCGCGCGATCGCGACGCTCGCGCGCCGCATCCGTCACGCGCGCTCGCCGGCCGGCGCGAATTTGCGGTCGCGCATGCGCGCATCGTCCGTTTCGCCGCGCATCAGCGCGATCGCCTCGGCGCGGCTCCCGACGCACGGCGCGGAGCCCGGCAGCGGCCGGCGCGCACTCTCGCGCAGCGCGAGCACCGACACGATGCCGATGAACGACGCACCCATCAGGTAGTACGCGGGCATCATCAGGTCGCCGGTGCGATCGACGAGCCAGGCGGCGACGAGCGGCGTCGTGCCGCCGAACAGCGACACCGACACGTTGAAGCCGATCGCGAGCGCGCCGTAGCGCACGCGCGTCGGAAACAGCGCGGGCAGCGCGGACGGCATCACGCCGGTGAACGTCGACAGCAGCGTGCCGTAGATCAGCATCCCGGCAAACACCGGCAGCATCGCGCCGCTGCGAATCAGCATCAGCGCGGGCACGGACAGCACGAGCAGCCCGACGCAGCCGAACATCATCACGGGCTTGCGGCCGATCCGGTCGGACAGATGGCCCGCGTACAGCGTCATCGGCATCATCAGCACCATCACGATCAGCACGAGCACGAGGCTGTGCGATTCGTCGAAGTGCAGCGTCGACGACATGAAGCTCGGCAGATACGACAGCGCCATGTAGTCGGTCACGTTGAAGATCAGCACGAGGCCGACGCATTGCAGCAGCGGCTTCCACTGTTCGACGAGCAGCGCGCCGAGCGTCTGTTTCGGTCGCGCGCGTTCGTCCGCTTCGCGCGCTTCGGCTTCCTTCTTGAAGGCCGGCGTTTCCTCGAGCTTCAGCCGCACGTACAGGCCGACGAGGCCGAGCGGACCGGCGATGAAGAACGGCACACGCCAGCCCCACGACAGCAGCGCTTCCTGCGAGAGCATCGCGGTCAGCAGCGCGACCGTCGCTGCGCCGAGCGTATAGCCGATCAGCGTACCGAACTCGAGGAAGCTGCCCATGAAGCCGCGGCGCCGGTCGGTCGAGAATTCGGCGATGAAGGTCGCCGCGCCGCCGTATTCGCCGCCGGTCGAGAAGCCCTGCACGAGCCGCGCGACGAGCAGCAGCACGGGCGCCATGATGCCGATCGACGCGTAGCTCGGGATCAGGCCGATCGCGAAGGTGCCGACGGCCATCATGATCATCGTCATCGCGAGCACGCGCTGACGGCCGATGCGATCGCCGAGCGGGCCGAACACCATGCCGCCGAGCGGACGCACGAGGAACGCGGCCGCGAACGTGCCGAAGGTGGCGAGCAGCTGCGCGGACGGGCTGCTGGACGGGAAGAACACCTTGCCGAGCGTGACGGCGATGTAGCTATAGACGCCGAAGTCGAACCATTCCATCGCGTTGCCGAATGCCATCGCGCCGACTGCACGCTTGAGCACCGCGCGGTCGACGATCGTGATGTCGTCCAGCTTGACGGACTTGCGCGAAGAGCGGGCTTTCGCGGGGCGCGCTTGCGACGTACTCAATGATGTCTCCTGGAAGGGCCTCGATGCCCGGCCGAGCGGACGCGCGGCGCGCGTGCGCCGGCCATCGGGGGACGAAGCGGATGTCTCGGTTCGCGGCGATGCCGTCGACGCGCGCGCGCCGGCCGACACCTCGCGAGTGTGTTGGTGGAAAACAGTGTAGAGAAACGGGCGGCACCGACTATCGGTCATCCGCCCGGAAACCGGTCGTAAACGACACGGATGGCGCCCGGTGACAACTGGCGGCGCGGACGCATCTGCGCGGCGGGGCAGGCGGTCCGCATCGCGCCGGCGCCGGTCTATACAGCAACGCCGCGCGCGCGGCCGACGCCGCATGGCGCAGGCCGGCGCCGCGCAGACGGGCTCAGAACGCGTGCCGAATCCCGACGTTCGCGCCGACGGTCGTCCCCGTCGCGCCATAGAGCGCGTTGTTGATGCCGAGCCCCGTGTTCATCGCGCCGTGGTTGTCGACCATCGCGACCTGCGCGTAGAGCGAGGTCGCCTTCGACAGGCTGTAGCTCGCACCGACCGCCGCGAGCAGCGAATGATTCGCGGTGTCGTTGCGATCGCTCGTATACCAGACGCCGCCGTTCAGATCGACGGCCGGTGTCGCCTGATAGTCGAGCCCGCCGCCGTACACGTTGTTGCTGAACGAGCCGCCGACCTTGTAGCTCGCGAACGAGGCCTTCGCGGTGACGGGCCCGAACCGGTACGCGGCGCCGATCGTGCGGCCGACGAACGCGACGGTGCTCGGCACCGGCGTTGCCGCGGTGCCGCCGTCGTTGCCGTCGTAGAACGCGGCGTTGATCATGAAGCCGCCGTGCTCGTACTTGAGGCTCGCCGAATACTGGCGTCCGGCCTGGAAGTTGCCGGCGGCGCCGCCGAACGCGAACATCGCGCTGCCCGTCAGGCCCGCGATCGTCGGGCTCGTATACGACACGGCGTTCGCGTTGAACAGGCCCGTCACGAGCACGTTGTCGACGTACGGAATCAGTCCGCTGCCGAAGTGCGAGAAGCTGCGCGGATCGGAATCGAAGATCGCGAGCAGGAACGGTGAATACTGCAGGCCCGCCTTCACCGTGCCGAACGCGCCGTCGAGTCCGACCCACGCCTGCCGGCCGAAGAAATTGCCGTTCGAATGATTGAACGCGCCATTCGTGACGGCGAAGCCGCTTTCGAGCTGGAACTTCGCTTTCAGGCCGCCGCCGAGATCCTCGGTGCCCATCATGCCGAACGTCGTCGGCGTCATCCCGGTGTCGGTCATCGCGAACTGGTGGCCCGCGTTGCGTCCGGTCGTCGCGTCGAGCGTCTTGTTCGTATAGAGCAAGGCGGCGTCGAGATTGCCGTACAGCGTCACGCTGCTTTGCGCGAACGCGCCGCTGCAGGCCATTGCGCCGGCGGCCGCCGCGCAGCCGATCCAGAAGGTGTGCTTCATGTGTGTCTCCAGTGTTGTTGTACGTCGGAAAGCGTCGAACAGTATCCAAATGCATCGAACAGCGAAGGCGACGTCTGCCGGCGAACCGGCATCCGTCGCGCAGGCCGTGCAGGCGGATGGCGCGCGGCGGGAACGCACGGCGGCACGATCGGTTGGCGATCGGCGCGCGAGCGCGTTCGCGGCACGGGTCGGTGCCGGAACGAGCGTGCGTCGAAGATGTCGTGAGCGGCCGGCAATGCCGGCACGCGCTACAGTGCGCGGGCGAGCTGCTCGAGAATCGCCGGATTCTCGAGCGTGGACGTATCCTGCGTGATGGCCTCGCCCTTCGCGAGCGAGCGCAGCAGGCGCCGCATGATCTTGCCCGAGCGCGTCTTCGGCAGGTTGTCGCCGAAGCGGATGTCCTTCGGCTTGGCGATCGGGCCGATCTGCTTGCCGACCCAGTCGCGCAGCGCCTTCGCGAGCGCCGCGGCTTCCTCGCCTTCGGGCCGCGCACGCTTGAGCACCACGAACGCGACCACCGCTTCGCCCGTCGTGTCGTCGGGACGGCCGACCACCGCGGCTTCGGCCACGAGCTCGTGCGCGACGAGCGCCGACTCGATCTCCATCGTGCCGAGCCGGTGACCGGACACGTTCAGCACGTCGTCGATGCGACCCATGATCGTGAAGTAGCCGGTCTCCTTGTCGCGCACGGTGCCGTCGCCGGCCAGATACAGCCTGCCGCCGAGTTCCTCCGGGTAGTAGCTTTTCTTGAAGCGCTCCGGGTCGCCCCAGATCGTGCGGATCATCGACGGCCACGGCCGCTTGACGACGAGAATGCCGCCCTGACCGTTCGGCACGTCCTGGCCCGTCTCGTCGACGACCGCGGCCATGATGCCCGGCAGCGGCAGCGTGCACGAACCGGGCACCGTCGGCGTCGCGCCCGGCAGCGGCGTGATCATGTGGCCGCCGGTTTCGGTCTGCCACCACGTATCGACGATCGGGCAGCGCTCCTGGCCGACGTGCTTGTGGTACCACATCCACGCCTCCGGATTGATCGGCTCGCCGACCGTGCCGATGATGCGCAGGCTCGACAGGTCATAGCTCTTCGGATGCACTTTCTCGTCGGCCTCGGCGGCCTTGATCAGCGAGCGGATCGCGGTCGGCGCGGTATAGAACACGCTGACCTTGTGATCGCCGATCATCTTCCAGAAGCGTCCCGCATCGGGATACGTCGGCACGCCTTCGAACACGACCTGCGTGCCGCCGCAGGCGAGCGGTCCGTACGTGATGTAGGTATGGCCCGTGACCCAGCCGATGTCGGCCGTGCACCAGAACACGTCGGCGGGCTTCCAGTCGAAGGTCCACTTCATCGTCTGCGCGGCCCACAGCAGGTAGCCGCCCGTGCTGTGCTGCACGCCCTTGGGCTTGCCGGTCGAACCGGACGTGTAGAGGATGAACAGCGGATGCTCGGCGCCGACCCATTCGGGCGCGCAGGTATCGGATTCGCCGTCGGCCAGTTCGTGCATCCACAGGTCGCGATCGGTATGCCAGTCGATCTTGCCGCCCGTGCGGCGATAGACGATCACGCTCTTCACCGCGTCGCAGCCGCCCATCGCGATCGCTTCGTCGGCGATGTTCTTCAGCGGCAGCGTCTTGCCGCCGCGCACCTGTTCGTCGGCGGTGATCAGCGCGACTGCGCCGACGTCGACGAGCCGTTCGTTCAGCGATTTCGCGGAGAAGCCGCCGAACACGACCGAGTGCGTCGCACCGATGCGCGCGCAGGCCTGCATCGCGACGATGCCTTCGATCGACATCGGCATGTAGATGACGACACGGTCGCCCTTGCCGATGCCGCGTTTCTTCAGCGCATTGGCGAAGCGCGAGACGCGCGCGAGCAGGTCGGCATAGGTGACGCGCGTGACGGTGCCGTCGTCGGCCTCGAAGATTACCGCGACGCGCTCGCCGTTGCCGGCTTCGACGTGGCGGTCGAGACAGTTGTACGACGCATTCAGTTCGCCGTCGTCGAACCACTTGTAGAACGGCGCATCGGACTCGTCGAGCACCTTCGTAAACGGCTTGTGCCACGCGAGGCCCTCGCGCGCGAGGCGCGCCCAGAACCCTTCGTAATCGCGCTCGGCCTCGGCGGCCAGTGCGCGATAGGCCGCGATGCCGGAAAGGGTCGCACGGTCGCGCGTGTCGGCCGTCGGTTCGAAGATTCGACGTTCGTGAAGGATCGAGACGAGGGCGGTCAAGGTGTTCTCCGTGGAAAAGCACAACGTGTCATGCAATGGCGAACGAAACGCAACATGCATGCCAGTCGCGCGACGATGCGCGCTGCCTGCACGCCGGTGCCGCCGGTGCGAGGCGGCGGGCACGCCGTGCGTTGATCGGTCGACGCTGATGCCGCCGCCGGCGGCCGCCGGCGTGCGCCGAAATGCAGCAGCGGCTGTTGCAGGTATCAACACGACGCGCGGCACAGTCGGCGCATCGTGTGCGTGCATCATCCAACGAACGGGCGCAGCACCGCGAGCGTGCCCGAGGCGCGCAGGCGTGCGAGTGCGGACGCTTCGATCTGCCGCACGCGCTCGGCAGACAGATTCAGACGGCGGCCGATGTCGCGCAGCGAGCAGCCTTCGCCCGCATGCAGCCCGTAGCGCAGCCGCACGATCAGCGCTTCGCGCGGCGGAAGCCGATCGATCGCGGCGGCGATCGCAGCGCGCCGCTGCGCCGCGTCGGCCGCGTCTTCCGGCGACGGCGTCGACGCATCGGGCACGACGTCGACGAACGTCATGTCGCCGTCCGGTGCAATCGGCAGATCGGCCGAAACGGGTTCCTTCACGATCGCCATCAGTTCGCGCACCTTGTCGACGGGCTCGCCCATCTGAGCGGCCAACTCGTCCGGCGTCGCGGCCGCGCCCGCACGCTGCCGATGTTCGCGCGCGAGTCGCGCGAGCTTGTTGATTGCATCGACGGTGTGCGTCGGCACGCGGATCGTGCGTCCGAGATCGGCGAGCGCATGCGTGATCGACTGCCGGATCCACCAGGTCGCGTAGGTCGAGAACCGGAAGCCGCGTCGGTGATCGTAGCGGTCGATCGCCTTCAGCAGCCCGATGTTGCCTTCCTGGATCAGATCGGCGAACGGGAGCCCGCGATCGGGATAGCGCTTCGCGATCGACACGACGAGCCGCAGGTTCGCGTCGAACAACGCCATCTTCGCCGCGTGCGTCGCGCGTTCGATCGCATCGAGCCGCGCATCGAGCAGCGCGACCGTACGCGGCGGCAGCACCGATGCGCGTGCATCGGCTGCGATCGCTTCGCGCGCATCGAACAGCACGGGCGCGCTGCGAATCAGCGCGCGCTCGCATTCGGGATGCGCGGCGATGCCGGCCGCGAGCCAGCGCGCGTGATCGTCGTCGTGCGCGTCGTGGCATCGCCAGGTCGTCTGCGACGGGATGCCCGCATGGTGGAGCACGCGCGTCATACGCGCGCGCTGTTCGCGATGACGTCGTGCGCGGCCGCGCAGCGGTGCGCCGATGCGCTCGACCGCACGTGCGGACAGCCGCAGCGGGCGCAGCAGCGCCGCGGCATCGCGCACCGCGGCGCGGTACGCGGGCGACGCCGTGCCGCCCGACGCCAGCGCGGCGCGCATGTCGCGCGCGAGCGCATCGAGCGACGACAGACGGGCGAGTGCCGCGTCGCACACGTGCGGGTCGCCCGGCCGCATGTCGTCGTGTTGCGCGTCGGCATGCGGGTCGACGGCGGCCGCTGCATCGGCATGCCGGCCCTCATCGACGAACATCAAATAGGCCGATGCAGCGGCCCGGCCTTCCGCGATCTCGCGACGGATCGACGCCAGCGCATCGAGCGCATCGGGATCGCCGCACAGTACCGCGACCGACGCCGCGCGGCCGCGCTCGATGCGCTGCGCGTATGCGATCTCCTCGTCGTGCGTGAGGAGCGGCACCGTGCCCATCTCGCGCAGATAGAGCCGCACCGGATCGTTCGTGCGCGGCGCGAGCAGATCGAAGGCCGCGAACGCACCGTTGCGCTCGGCCGCCGCGCGGGAGAGCGGTGGGGGCCGGAAATACCGGTCGAGCGACCAGTCCGTTTCCGCATGGGCGGCGTCCGATACCGCGATACCGAGTTCCGCAAGGACGGCCGTCGCGGCGTCGATGCCGGCATCGTGCGCGTCGTCGTCGGGCAGCGCGTCGATCACGTCGCCGCGCGTCACGAAGCCGCGCGACAGGCCGAGTGCGATCAATCCGGCGAAAGGCGCGCTCGCCGATGCGAGCGCGTCGTCGTGGCCGGCCGCGGGCGCCGGCTGCCGTGCATTGGACATTGCCGATGCGTCGCGCGCGGCATCACGCGCGCTTTGCATACACGTTGCACCAGCCGTCCGCCGCGACCGCCTTGCCGCCGAACATCGGACACGTGCCCGCTGCGTCCGCGGCGTCGCCCTTGTAGAACCGGCAGTTCGCGCAGCGCTGGCCGGGCTGGTATTTCGGGAACTGCGCCGTATCGACGGCCGAGGCGTGCGCACGATAGCCGAGCGATTTCGCCGTGGCGTCGTTTTCGTCGACGAGCGGCGGCGCCGCGACCGAGGTGCGCGCTGCCGCGAGCGCCGCGCACAGGCCGAGCGTCTGGACGATGAAGGTTCTGCGAGTCGTCGAGTGAGTCACTGTCGTATGTCCTGGTGAAGAGAAAAAAACAGAGGCGTGCGGCGCCGTTCGCATCGGCGTGCCGGCGTGCGGCCGTCACTGTCCCGCGGCTCGATGGCCGGCGGGGCCGACGACGAGCGGCGCGGTCGATGCGCGCGCGGTATCGGCCGTCAGCTTGCTCTTGCCCGCGACATAGCCGTTCGACGCGAGCAGGAAGGCCATCAGGTCCGCGTATTCGTCGTCCTTCAGCTTGCCGGGCTGGTCGGCCGGCATGTTGGTCGCCATGTAGCCGAACACGCCGCCGATCGTCAGATGCGAATGCGACAGCGGCGCGAACGACGGGCCGCTCAGCGCAGGCGCGGTGTTGCCTTCGAGATCGGCGCCGTGGCATTTAGCGCAGGCGTTGCCGTACAGCGCGCGGCCATGCTCGACCTGGGCGGCGTCGAACGTCGGCGCGTGCTCGGCGGTGCTCGCGGCGATCCGGATGAAGCCGCCGCCGGCCGGCAAGCCGCGCGCGCGCACGATGCCCGCGCGCATGATGCCGCCGGCGACGGGCGGCATCGCATCTGCGTCGCGCGCTTCGAGTGCGTTGGCCGGCAGCGTCCATTTGCGCGTGAGCGCGGCGAGCCGGCCGTCGCGCTTCATCTGCGTGAGCGCGTTGTCGATCCGCTGCTGCAGCGAGGCCGAGCGCGGCGCGAACGCAAATGCCAGCTGCCATGCGGTGTACGGCGACGATGTTGGCGCGATGCGAAACGCCTGCTTCGGATGCGCGGCCTGATACGCGACGACGGCCGGATACCAGACGATCGCGCGATGCGCGCGGCCGGTGGCGACTGCCGCGACGGTCTGCTCGGACGTGTTCTCGAGATCGAAGTGCGCGTTCTGCTGCTGGACCGCGATCAGTTGCGCGGGGCTCGCGTACGTCGCGGCGACGATCTCGCGGCCGCTCGTCGACGCAGCCGCGTCGCGGCGCGTGACGCTCACGTAGCCGGAACGCAGATAGCCCTGCGAGAACAGCAGCGTCGTGTCCGATGCATCGGCGATCGCCGAGCGCGGGAAGCCCGCGAGCACGTCGCAATCGCGTTCGAGCAGCCGCACGAGCTCGTGCGCGGAGACGCCGTCGTCGTCGCCGCCGTCGACGCCCGGGGCGGCGAACGTCGCGACGACGCCGGCCGTGCGGAACGCTTCGCGCGCGACGGCCTTGTCGAGCGCAGCGGTCGGCGTGCCGGGAAGCGAGCACACGCGCACCGGCGCGGCCGCGGCGGGCAGTGCCGTCAGCGCGGCGCCGGATGCGAGCGCGCAGGCCGCGGCGAGGTGGGGAAGTCGGAGGTTCATGTTCGTACGCTCGGATGGAAGTCGGGAAGCGCGCCCGCGCGCGGCGGCGCGGGCGCGACGTAGCAGCGGCTCAGGTGCGATCGAGGGCGAACACGTAAAGCGTGCCGCCGCGCGGCACGTCGTCCGCCGCCTTCGCCATCGGGCCGCCCCAGATCGGGTTCGCGCCGCCGTAGCCGGCGAGCACCGCGACGTATTCCTTGCCGTCGACCTCGAACACCGACGGCTGCGCGATGATGCCGCTCGCGAGCTTCGGGCTTTCCCACAGCACCTTGCCGGTCGATACGTCGAACGCGTACAGGTGTCCGTCGAGCGAGCCGCTGAACGCGAGGCCGCTCGCGGTCGTCGCGACGCCGCCGTTCCACGGCAGCTTGCTCCAGTGGCTCCAGACCTTCTTGCCGGTGTTCACGTCGATCGCCTGCAGTTCGCCGTATCCTTCGCTGCCGGGCTCGGGCTTGATCTCGAAGCCTTCGCCGAGATACGGCAGCCCTTCCATGTAGTTCACCGACTTGCCCGACAGGCTCATGCACGCGTGCAGCGACGGCACGATCGCCAGGTGGCGCTCGGGGTCGTACGACACCGACCACCAGTTCTTGCCGCCGAGGAAGCTCGGGCACGTATCGATCGTCGTGCCGACCTTCGGATACTTCGCCGGATCCTGGATCGGCGTGCCGTCCTCGGTGTAGCCGGTGACCGACGTCGCCTTCACGAACGGCTCCGCGTAGATCAGCTTGCCAGTATCGCGGTCGATCGCGTGGAAGAAGCCGTTGCGGTCCGCATGGATGATCGCGTCGCGCGCCTGGCCCTTGTAGCGGATCGTCGCGAGGATCGGCGTGTTCACGCCGTCGTAATCCCACGTGTCGTGCTTCGTGTACTGGTAGTGCCACTTCAGATCGCCGTTCTTCGGGTCCAGCGCGAGCAGCGAATCCGAATAGAGGTTGTCGCCGGGACGCAGATCGGCGAGCCACGGCCCCGGATTGCCGACGCCCCAGTACAGCGTGCGCGTCGCCGCATCGTAGGTGCCGGTCAGCCACGCGGGTGCGCCGCCGTGCGTCTGCATCCCGTCCGGCCAGGTGTCGCCGTGTTTTTCGCCCTGGCCCGGAATCGTGAAGCGCTTCCACAGCAGCGAGCCGTCGTTGGCGTTCAGCGCGGCGATGAAGCCGCGCGCGCCGTATTCGCCGCCCGAGCTGCCGACGACGATCGCACCGTCGAGCGCGAGCGGCGCGAGCGAGAACGCGTAGCCGAGGCCCGGCTCGAACATCTGCTTCTTCCACACGAGCGTGCCCGTCTGCGCGTCGAGCGCGGCCACTTCGCCGCTGAGCATCGCGACGTACACGTTCTTGCCGTAGAGCGCGACGCCGCGGTTCACGACGTCGCAGCACGCGGTCTTGAACGACTCCGCACCGAGCTTCGGCTCGTATTTCCAGAGCTGCGCGCCGGTCGCCGCGTCGAACGCGTAGACGTTGTCCTTCGGCGTCGTCACGAACAGATAGCGGCCATTGACGATCGGCGTCGCTTCGAAACCCTGCTTCAGTTCGGCCGGAAACTTGTAGCTCCAGGCCTGCGTGAGCCGGCCGACGTTCGACGCATCGATCTGCTTGAGCGGCGAGTGCGCCTGGCCGTTGTACGTGCGGTAGTAGGTCAGCCAGCCCGGATCGTGCTGCGCATTCGTCAGGCGCTGATACGTGACGGCCGGATAGTCGGCCGCGGCGTCCACGAGGCCGGGATTCAAGGCGATGGCGGCTGCCGCCGCGATGCCGATCGTTGCCAGTCGGCTCGTCGAAGCCGAGAGTTTCTTCATGGTTGTCTCCTGAGTCATTGTGGTCGCACCGCGGCAAACCGATCGCCGGGCCGGCATGGACGGGTTCCGGATCCAGTGCGACCTCGGTCACGCAAATCGCATGCCATTGCGCCGGCGGCCTTGTGCGGCAAGGGTCGGCGCGCGAATCGAAGGCGGCGCCGGCAATGCGCGGCATGGTCGGCCGCGGCGCGCATCTGTTGCGTTCGGGAACAGCTGGGTGTGCGCACTGTTGCGAAACATGACAGTGCGGACGGCACGCAGGTGCCGGTTGGCGTGGCGATGTGGCGATGTGGGCGGCGTGCGTCGATCGACCGACATTGCGTCATTGCATGCGTCGCCCGCGCATCGCGCGGTGCGCATCGCCAATCGCGGTCGGCCCACCGACGACAGCGCCGACCGAAGCGCAACACCCGTCGATACGAAGATGGTGCGTGTGCCGCACGGTGTCGCGGCGGCACATGGAAGCACACCGCGCACATCGCGATTCGCGCTCATCGGCATGCTTCTTGCCATCGGCAGTACCGGCGATTCGTCGCGCAGCATGCACCGCGGCACGCACGCGAGATGCATCGCGAGACCGACAAGGACAGCGGAGGAGACACGATGAAAGAGACCGCACCGCCGAAGCGGCGCGTCGCGGCATGCCGCGCGCGCATCGGGCTGTGCTGCGGCGGCGCGGTCGGCGGGCTGCTGATCGCATGGCCCGCGCATGCCGCACCGGACGATAGTCCCGACGCGACGACGCTTGCCCCGATCGTCGTCGTCGGCACCACGCCGCTGCTCGGGATCGGCACGCCGCTGTCGCGCGTGCCGTCGAACGTGCAGACCGTGCGCAGTGCCGAACTCGACCGCCAGCATCGCAGCACGCTGACCGACTATCTCGACAAGAACGCGACGAGCGTCGACATCGCGGAGGCGCAGGGCAACCCTTACCAGCCGGACATCAACTACCGCGGCTTTACCGCGTCGCCGGTCGTCGGCACGCCGCAGGGCCTGTCGGTGTTCGTCGACGGCGTGCGCATCAACGAATCGTTCGGCGACGTCGTGAATTGGGACATCCTGCCGCCGTCCGCGATCGACACGCTTCAGCTGATTCCCGGCTCGAACCCGACCTACGGGCTCAACACGCTCGGCGGCGCGCTGGCGATCACGACGAAGAACGGCAGCACGAGTGCGGGCGGTGCAGTGGAGGTCGGCGCGGGCTCGTGGGGGCGCAAGACGGTGCAGTTCGAGCAGGGCGGCCGTGTCGGCGATCGTGTCGACTACTACCTGAACGCGAACGTGGCGAACGACAACGGCTGGGCCGACCACAATGCGAGCCGCGTGCGGCAAATCTTCGGCAAGCTTCGCTATACCGATGCGGATACGACGCTGTCGCTATCCGCCGGCGGCGCGGACAATACGCTGCACGGCACGCAGACGATTCCGCGCTCGTTCCTCGACAATCCGCGGCAGGCCTATACCTATCCGGACCTGAACCGCAATCGCGCCGGCTATCTGACGCTGTCCGGCGATCATGCGTTCGGCGATCGCGTGCAGCTGAGCGGCAACCTGTACTACCGGCGGTATCGGAACACGAACGTCAGCAGCAACGTGAACGAAGACGCCGGCCGCGCCGGCGACGATGACGCCGCCGACGGCGCGCCGGCGTCCAACGACCGCTCGACGATCGCGACCGAGCGCTACGGCGCGAGCCTGCAGCTCACGTTGCTCGGTAAGCCGGCCGGCTTCGACAACCAGCTCGTCGTCGGCGCATCCGCGGATCTGGCGAACGCGCATTTCGAGCAGGCGTCGCAACCTGCGGCGTTTACCGATTCTCGCGCGGCGATCGGCATCGGCGAATTCCAGCAGACGACGCGCGCGAAGACGCGCAACGCGAACTACGGCTTCTATTTCGACGATACGCTGCAGCTCACGCCGCAATGGTCGATGACACTGGCCGGCCGCTACGACTGGGCGCGCGCGGCGATCGAGGACATCAGCGGGCTGCAGCCGCTGCTTACTGCCCGCCATACGTTCTCGCGCTTCAATCCGGCGATCGGCATCACCTGGAATCCGGCGCCGGGCCTGACCGCGTACGCGACCTACAACGAAGGCATGCGCTCGCCGACCGCGATCGAACTCGCGTGCGCCGACCCGGCCGCGCCGTGCTCGCTGCCGAACGACTTTCTCGCCGATCCGCCGCTGAAGCCGGTGATCGCGAAGACGGTCGAGTTCGGCGCGCGCGGGCGCGTCGGTGCGGCGACGACGTGGAGCGCGGCGCTCTACCGCACGACGCTCGACGACGACATCCAGTTCGTCAGCAGCAACGGCGGCGCGGGCACGCTCGGCTATTTCCAGAACGTCGGCAAGACGCGCCGGCAAGGGATCGAGCTCGCCGCGCATACGCACGTCGGGCCGGTCGGGATCGGCATCGGCTACAGCTATGTCGACGCGTCGTACCGCTCGACGTGGACCGAGCACAGCGCGAGCAACTCGAGCGCCGATGCACGCGGCAACATCGTCGTGCGATCGGGCGACCGCATCCCGGGCATTCCGGCAAGCACCGCGAAGCTGCGGCTCGACTATGCCGCGACGCCGACGTGGAGCCTCGGCACGAATCTCACGTACCGCAGCGGCGTGTTCGCGCGCGGCGACGAAAACAACCGCGACGCGGGCGGCAAGCTGCCGGGTTACCTGCTGATCGACGTCGACACGACGTGGCAGGCGACGAAACATCTGCAGCTGTTCGCGTCGATCACGAACCTGCTCGACAAGCGCTATGCGAGCTTCGGGATGCTCGGCCGGAATTTCTTCAACGGTCCGAACCATACGTTCGACGGCGCCGCTGCGGTCGACGAGACCTTCGTCGGGCCGGGCGCGCCGCGTGGCGCGTGGGTCGGCATGCGCTATGCGTGGGACTGAGCGCGCGCCGCGCGGTCGTTACGCATCGCCGAACAGCGTGCGGATCGCGCCCGCGAGACGGCGCGCGAGCGCGGCATCGCTGGCGAGATGACCGGCCGGCACGCGTTCGACGGTCGCTGTCGGCACCGCACGCGCGAGGCGCGCGACGTTGTCGACCGGGCAGACTGCGTCGCGCGTGCCGTGTACCGCATGCAGCGGTACGCCGGCGTGCGCGGCGCGACGCGCGAGCGACAGCAGCCGGCGCTCGCCGAGCCAGCAGCGGCGCTGCAGATAGTGCGCCTGGATCCGATATTTGTCGGCGAGGCGGTCGAGCGCGCGCGGCGTCGTGCGCATGCGACGCGCGGGCGCGCCGGCGAGCAGCGCATCTTCGTACGCGCTCCACGCGCGCGCGATCGCGCGGCGTCGACCGGCATCGACGCCTGGCCGCAGCCCGCGCGCGCAGGCGGCGAGCAGGCGATCGGCGCGCGATGTGCCGGCCGCCGCGGCCAGTTGCCGCCACGCGCGCGGTGCCCGTGCGCGCGAGCCGACGAAGAACGCGCGCAGTTCGCGTGCCGACGTCAGGAACAGGCCGCGCAGCACGACGCCCGTCACCTGGGCCGGATGCCGTCCCGCATAGGCGAGCGCGAGCGCCGCGCCCCACGAGCCGCCCACGACGCCCCAGCGCGCGATGCCGAGCCGCACGCGAAGCGCCTCGAGGTCGTCGATCAGCCGCATCGTGTTGTTGTGACGCAGGCCGCCGCGCGGCGTCGACGCGCCGGCGCCGCGCTGATCGACGAGCACGACGCGCATCCGCTGCAGGTCGAACAGGCGCAGCATCGCGGGCCGGCTGCCGCTGCCGGGGCCACCGTGCAGCACGACGACCGGATGGCCGCGCGGATGGCCGGCTTCACGCCAGGCGATCGCGCAGCCGTCGCGCGACAGACGGCGAAGGGATGGGGCAGACGGTCGGCGCTCGGGTCGTCGGTTCATGCGGGCGATGATAGAGGAACGCGGGTGGCGGCGGCGCGCCAAGGCGCGAGCGGCATGGCAACACATGCGCAAATCGAAGCGGGCTTCGCGCGCGGCGACGTGCATGGCGGGGTTCGTCAGCGTCGCGTCGTGCGCATCATGTGCTCATCACGGCCTGTGCGACCGCGACAACCGTTGATCGTCTTTCAATGACCTTTCGAATCGCCGGTACGGTCCGCACGCGTCACGACATCGCGCCGCGATCGCCTCGATGGCCCGATGTTTGCTTGTATCGGGACAGAAGAGTCCGGCAACCGACCGGAAGGATCCCCGGAGGAGACAATGCGCGACGACGTTCATCCGGCCGCCGATACACGGGCTGCGCAAGCGCCCGGCTGGCCGACGCCCACGATCCGGAAGTCCCATCAGCGGTCCGAGACGTTCGGCCTGCAGGCGTCCGCACGCCCCGACTACGATGTGCTGTCCGCCACCGAACTCGCGCTCAAGCGCGAGCAGAACCGCGTGCTGTGCGTGCACGCGATGCCGGTGATGGAGACGCTGCACGAGCAGATCGTCAATACGCAGAGCATGATCGTGCTGACCGACGCGGAAGGGCTGATCCTGCATTCGATCGGCGACGACGACTTCCTGCGCCGTGCGGAGCGCGTCGCGCTGCGCCCCGGCGCGAACTGGGCGGAGGACCGGCAGGGCACCAACGCGATCGGCACGGCGCTGGCCGAGCTCTGTCCGATGGTCGTGCACGGCGACCAGCACTTTCTCGCGGCGAACCATTTCCTGACCTGTTCGAGCGTGCCGATTCTCGATCCGTACGGCGACGTGATTGGCGTGCTCGACGTGACGGGCGACCATCGCAGCTATCACCAGCACACGATGGCGCTCGCGAAGATGTCGGTGCAGATGATCGAGAACCATCTGTTCACGACGACGTTCCAGGAGACGCTGCAGGTGTCGTTTCACGGCCGGCCGGAGTTTCTCGGCACGCTGATGGAAGGGATCGTCGCGTTCACCGCCGACGGCCGCTTTCTGTCCGCGAACCGCAGCGCGCAGTTCCAGCTCGGCATGCCGCTGTCGGCGTTGCGTGCGCATACGCTGGCGTCGCTGTTCGACGTGACGAGCGCGCAGCTGATCGACCGGATGCGCGCGAGCACCGAGCCGCACGTGATGCTCAATCTCGGCAACGGCGCGGTCGTTTGTGCGCGCGTGCAGTTCCGGCGTGCGCTGCGCGCCGAGGGCAGCCGCCCGGCCGACGTGCACGACGGCGGCGCCGTGCCGGCCGCGCGGCCCGCGGCCTCACACGGCGCCGCGAGCCTGTCGCGGCTCAGCTATCTGGACACCGGCGATCCGCAGGTCGCGGCCGTGATCGCGAAGGTGCGCAAGGTGATCGGCAAGGACATTCCGGTGCTGATCACGGGCGAGACCGGCACCGGCAAGGAACTGCTCGCGCAGGCGATCCACAACGACTCGCCGCGTCGCGACGGGCCGTTCGTCGCGGTGAACTGCGCGTCGATTCCGGAGACGCTGATCGAGTCGGAGCTGTTCGGCTACGAGGAGGGCGCGTTTACGGGCGCGCGCCGCAAGGGCGCGACCGGCAAGCTGCTGCAGGCGAACGGCGGCACGCTGTTTCTCGACGAGATCGGCGACATGCCGTATCCGCTGCAGGTGCGGCTGCTGCGCGTACTGCAGGAGCGCATCGTCAATCCGCTCGGCTCGACGAAGGCGATCGGCGTGGACATTGCGATCATCTGCGCGACGCACCGCGATTTGCGCGAGATGATCGCGCAGAACCGCTTCCGCGAGGATCTGTACTACCGGCTGAACGGCCTCGTCGTCCGGCTGCCGCCGCTGCGCGACCGCACCGATCTCGCGGTGGTCGTGCAGAAGATGCTGCAGCGCGAGACGCTGTCGGGCCCCGGCCGGCGGCCGCTGAGCGTCGCGCCCGACGTGATGGCGCTGTTCGAGCGCTGCGCGTGGCCCGGCAATTTCCGCCAGCTCGCGAACCTGCTGCGTACCGCCGCCGCGATGGTCGACGACGACGGGGAGATCCGCTGCGAGCACTTGCCCGAAGACTTTTTCGACGACCTGCGGCGCGACGACGCGCACTGCGCGCACGACGGCGCTGCATCGCCGCACGCCGCGCCCGATCCGTTGGCGACCGGCGATGCGCGGCTGCAGGACGTCGCGGCGTGCGCGATCGCCGCGGCGCTCGCGCGGCACGGCGGCAACGTGTCGGCGGCCGCGCGCGCGCTCGGCGTGTCGCGCAACACGATCTACCGGAAGATGCCGTCCGTCGGCACCGCGCCGCTGCGCACGGACGAACACTGAAGGGCGGCCTCACTGTCACACCCGCTGTGTCAGCTTGCAACACCGGTGTTCAAGGATTCAACAGTCGCGCAGCCGGACGCCTGCCGCCCGCCGCCTGCGCCGACGGCAATTGAAACCGTTTTGTGGGTGATTCGTAAGGTTGTCGCCGCAACGACCGCGCGGCGGCATCCGCACGTCGTCGCACAGGCGATACGCCCGCCCGGCACGCTCCTTGCTGGATAGTGATCGACCGCCGATCGACGCGGTTCATTCGATGCAACTCAACTGAACAAGGAGACATGCCATGCAGTGGACGACCCCCGCCTATACCGATCTGCGCTTCGGTTTCGAAATCACGATGTATATCGCCAACCGCTGATCGGCGTACGCCGCGCCGCCGCCTGCCGCGCAGGCGGCGGCCGGCATCGGAGCACGCATCGATGAAGATCAGGATCCTCGGATCGGGCGCAGGCGGCGGACTGCCGCAATGGAACTGCAATTGCGCGAACTGCCGTCGCGCGCGCGCCGGCACCGACGGCATCGTGCCGCGCACGCAGTCGTCGATCGCCGTCAGCAGCGACGGCGTCGACTGGGTGCTCGTCAACGCATCGCCCGACATCCTCGCGCAGCTGCGCGCCGCGCCCGAACTGCAGCCGGCGCGCGCCGTGCGAGACAGCGGGATCGTCGCGGTCGTGCTGTGCGATGCACAGATCGATCACGTGACGGGGCTGCTCATGCTGCGCGAACGTACGTCGCCGCTGCCGCTGTATGCGAGCGCGCCGGTGCTCGACGATCTCTCGACCGCGCTGCCGCTCGTGCCGCTGCTCGGCCACTACTGCGGCGTCGACGCGCACACCATCGCGCTGCACGAACCGTTCGCGATTCCGGGCGCGGGCGGCATCCGCTTTACCGCGGTGCCGGTCGACAGCAAGGCGCCGCCGTATTCGCCGCGACGTGCGGCCGCCGTGCCGGGCGACAACGTCGCGCTACTGATCGAGGACGTCGCGAGCGGACGGCGCGCGTTCTACGCGCCGGGCCTTGCCGACATCGACGATCGCGTGCAGGCCGCGATGCAGGGCGCCGATCTCGTCCTCGTCGACGGCACGTTCTGGACCGGCACGGAGATGATCGAGCTCGGCCTGTCGGCGAAGCACGCGGCCGACATGGGCCATCTCGCGCAACGCGGCGACGGCATGCGGCCGGGGATGATCGACCGGCTGCGCGCGTTGCCGGCACAGACGCGCAAGGTGCTCACGCATATCAACAACACGAACCCGATTCTCGATCCCGCTTCGGCCGAGCGCGCGCATCTGCACGGGCACGGGATCGAGGTCGCGCACGACGGGATGCATTTCGAGGTATGACCATGAACGCACCGATTTCCGCGGCGGCGCTGCACGCGAGCCCGTGGAGCGCCGACGAATTCGAGGCGCGTCTGCGCGCGCTCGAATCGCGCTATCACATTCATCATCCGTTCAACCGGCGGCTCAACACGGGCGCCTGCACGCCCGCGCAGATTCGCGGCTGGGTCGCGAACCGCTTCTACTATCAGATCAGCATTCCGCTGAAGGACGCGGCGATCCTGTCGAACTGTCCGGACCGCGACACGCGCCGGCTGTGGGTGCAGCGCATCCTCGACCACGACGGGCACGGCGACGATGCCGGCGGCATCGAAGCGTGGGTGCGGCTCGGCGAGGCGGTCGGCCTCGACCGCGCGTCGCTGTGGTCGCTCGAGCACGTGCTGCCCGGCGTGCGCTTTGCCGTCGACGCGTACGTGAACTTCGCGCGTCGCGCGACGTGGCAGGAGGCGGTGTGCTCGTCGCTGACCGAGATGTTCGCGCCGCAGATCCATCTCGACCGGCTCGCCGGCTGGCCGTCGCACTATCCGTGGATCGACGCCGACGGTCTGCAGTATTTCCGCAGCCGCGTGCCGCTTGCGCAGCGCGACGTCGAACACGGCCTCGCGGTCACGCTCGCCCATTTCACGACCGCGGCCGCGCAGCGGCGCGCACTCGAGATTCTGACGTTCAAGCTCGACGTGCTGTGGTCGATCCTCGATGCCATTGAAAAGGCGTATTGCGCATGAATTCCGTCGACGTCAGCGGCGTGCCGCTGCGCCCCACGCTGAGGGGCATGTACCGCCTGCAATGGGAGGCGGCCCAGGATGCCTACGTGCTGCTGTATCCCGAGGGCATGGTGAAGCTCAATCCGAGCGCGGGCGAGATACTCGCGCGCTGCGACGGCACGCGCGAACTCGACGAGATCATCGGCGAACTCGAACGGCTGTTCAGCACATCCGATCTCGCGTCGGACGTTTATCGCTTCCTCGATCATGCGCGACTGCGCGGCTGGCTGGACTGACATGACGCGCGATCCGAACCGGCCGTCACCGTCACCGTCGCCGCCGCTGTGGCTGCTCGCCGAGCTCACCTACCGCTGCCCGCTGCATTGCGCGTTCTGCTACAACCCGGTCGACTTCGCGACGCACGGCGCGGAACTCGACACCGACACGTGGCGCACCGTGATCGCCGACGCGCGCGCGCTCGGCGCCGCGCAGCTCGGTTTTTCCGGCGGCGAGCCGCTGCAGCGCGACGATCTCGAAACGCTGGTCGAGCACGCACGCGCGCTCGGCTTCTACACGAACCTCATTACGTCGGGCATCGGCCTGACCGCCGCGCGCATCGAGCGGCTGAAGGCGGCCGGGCTCGATCATATCCAGCTGTCGCTGCAGGATTCGACGCGCGAGCTGAACGACTTCCTGACCAGTACGCGAACGTTCGAGCTGAAGCGCAGCGTCGCGCGCCTGATCAAGTCGCACGGCTATCCGATGGTGCTGAACTGCGTGCTGCATCGCTACAACCTGCCGCACGTCGACCGCATCATCGAAATGGCGCTCGACCTCGGCGCGGATTTTCTCGAACTCGCGAACACGCAGTACTACGGCTGGGCGATGCTCAATCGCGACCAGTTGATGCCGACCGCCGAGCAGTTGCGCGATGCGGAGGAGACGGTGAACCGCTACCGGAAGCTCGTCGGCGAGCGTTGCAAGATCCTGTTCGTCGTGCCCGATTATTTCGAGCAGCGTCCGAAAGCATGCATGAACGGCTGGGGCTCGGTGTTCCTCGGCGTCGCACCGGACGGCACCGCGCTGCCGTGTCATGCCGCGCGTGCGCTGCCGGGGCTCGCGCTGCCGAACGTGCGCGAGCGCTCGCTGAAGGAGATCTGGTACGACAGCGAGGCGTTCAACGCATTTCGCGGCGACGGCTGGATGCGCGAGCCGTGCCGCAGCTGCGACGAGCGCCATGTGGATCATGGCGGATGCCGCTGTCAGGCATACCTGCTCGCCGGCGATCCGGCCGAGGCGGACCCGGTATGCGCAAAGTCCGCGCATCACGGCCGCGTGGAGCACGCGGTCCGGCTCGCGCGCCGTGCGACGCCGCGCGACGAACAGCCGCTCGTCTTTCGCAGCGTCGCGAACTCGATCGCGCGCTCGCGCGGCTAACTGCGCGCGGTTTTTGCGGCGCGCCGCGCCGCACCGGCCACGAGCGCCGCGAACGCCGCTTCGTCGGCGCGCAGCCCGCGCGGCGCGCGCCGGATCACGAGCGTATCGAGCCGCCCCGACTCGTACATCTCGAGCACGTCGGGGTGGATGTAGCAGCGCCGGCACACGGCCGGCGTGTTGTGCAGCATGTCGGCGACCGCGCGCACGGTCTCGACGATCTGCTTGCGGGCCTCCGTGACACCGCCGTGCGGCGCGCGGCGCAGCAGCGCGAGCGCCTGCACGCTGCCGGCCCAGGTCCGGTAGTCCTTCGCGGTGAATTCCGCGCCGGCGACCTCGCGCAGATAGTCGTTCACGTCCGCCGAGCCGATCGAATGGCGTTCGCCGTCGTCGTCGACGTACTGGAACAGCTCGTGTCCCGGCAGCTCCGCGCAGCGCCGCACGATTCGCGCGACGCGCGGATCGTCGACCGTCACGTCGTGCTCGACGCCGCTCTTGCCGACGAAGCGCAGCCGCACTTGCCCCGATTCGATCTTCAGATGCCGCTTGCGCAGCGTCGTCAGCCCGTACGACTCGTTCTCGCGCGCGTATTCCGCGTTGCCGATGCGCGCGAGCGTCGTGTCGAGCAGCCGGACGATCGTCGCGACGACCTTCTCGCGCGGCATCCCCGGTCGCGCGAGGTCGCGTGCGACGCGTGCGCGGATGCGCGGCAGCGCGAGCGCGAACGCGGCCATCCGCGCATACTTGTTCGCGTCGCGCGTCGCCCGCCACTGCGGGTGGTAGCGGTACTGCTTGCGCCCGCGCGCGTCGCGGCCGGTCGCCTGCAGATGGCCGCGCGGGTCCGCGCAGATCCAGACGTCGGTGTACGCGGGCGGAATCGCGAGCGCGTTGATCCGCGCGATCTCGTCCGGATCGCGGATCCGTTCGCCGTCCTGCGTGTAATACGCGAAGCCGTTGCGGACGCGACGACGCGTGTAGCCCGGCTGCCGGTCGTCGACGTGGCGCAGCGTGGCGGCCGCGCGCGCGTCGGACATGCGCATGCCGTCGCCGGCCGCGGAGCGGGGCGCGCGCGGCTTCATGCGGCGATGCACGGCAAGCTGCGGGGAAGCGCTGCGACCATCGTTCTTGTCTCCTGTGAGGTTCGTGGCGATCGGATGTGTGCCGCACCGCGCGGCGTGCGCAGGTCGGTGGAGCAAGATGCGTGCGCCGTTCGGGCAACGCCGCGACGCGTGTCGCGACACGCTTAGGTGTTTATACGTATGCCAATTCGGATATTGATTCAATCCAATATTTCATTGGCAGGTTATCGGACTTGTTTCTAGACTGATCCGGGGCCCATCAACCGCCGCCCCGTCCGCACGCGGCCGTCAGAATCAGAACAGCGCAGCACACGGCCGTCGCCGCGATACACAACGACATCATCGGAGACGCAACATGACGATCATCAGGAAGCTCGCGGCCGGCGCGCTCGTGGCCGCGACGGCCATGCTGGCATCCGGCGCATACGCGCAGCAAAAGCCGATCACGCTCGGGTTCTCGCAGGTCGGCGCGGAAAGCGCGTGGCGCACCGCGAACACGGTGTCGGTCAAGAGCGCCGCCAAGGAAGCCGGCATCAACCTGAAGTTTTCCGATGCACAACAGAAGCAGGAGAACCAGATTCGCGCGATCCGTTCGTTCATTGCGCAGAAGGTCGACGTGATCGCGTTCTCGCCGGTGGTCGAGTCGGGCTGGGAGCCCGTGCTGACCGAAGCGAAGGCCGCGCACATTCCGGTGATCCTGACCGACCGCGCGGTCGACGTGAAGGACCCGTCGCTCTACGTGACGATGATCGGTTCGGACTTCCTCGAGGAAGGGCGGCGCGCCGGCCACTGGCTCGAGGAGCGCTACAAGAACGACGCGGGCCCGATCAATATCGTCGAACTGCAGGGCACGGTCGGTTCCGCGCCGGCCAATGATCGCCGCGCGGGCCTGCTCGAGGTGATCAAGAACAATCCGAAGTTCAAGGTGATCGCATCGCAAAGCGGCGACTTCACGCTCGCCGGCGGCAAGCAGGTGATGGAAGCGTTCGCGAAGACATACGGCAAGCAGATCAACGTCGTCTACGCGCACAACGACGACATGGCGCTCGGCGCGATCCAGGCGATGGAAGAGGCCGGGATGAAGCCCGGCAAGGACGTCAGCGTCGTGTCGTTCGATGCGACGAAGGGCGGCTTCCAGGCGATGATCGCCGGCAAGATCAACGTCGACGTCGAGTGCAGCCCGCTGCTCGGGCCGCAGCTGATGACGGCCGTGAAGGACGTCGTGGCCGGCAAGCAGCTGCCGAAGCGGATCGTCACGAACGAGACGGTGTTCCCGATGAATGTCGCGGCGCAAGTGCTGCCGACCCGCAAGTACTGAGCACCGCCGACGGCGCCGGCGGCGGCGCAACGGCCGCCGTCCGCCAACTCCATCGAATCGAGGGCGATCCATGACGAATTCGCCGGTGGTCGAGATGACCGGCATCGACAAGGCGTTTCCGGGTGTCCGGGCGCTGCAGCAGGTGAACTTCCGGCTGTTTCCCGGCGAAATCCATGCGCTGATGGGCCAGAACGGCGCGGGCAAATCGACGCTGATCAACGTGCTGACCGGCGTGCATGCGCACGATGCGGGCGAGATTCGCGTCGGCGGCGCGCCGGTGCGTTTCGCCGCGCCGCGCGAGGCCGAGGCGGCCGGCATCCAGACGCTGTACCAGGAAGTGAACCTGTGCGCGAACCTGTCGGTCGCGGAGAACATCTTCGCGGGCCGGCAGCCGATGCGGCGCGGCGCGATCGACTGGAAGACGATCCATGCGCGTGCGCGCGCTGCGCTCGCGGAACTGGATCTGTCGCTCGACGTCACGCGCTCGCTCGACGCGTATCCGATCGCGGTGCAGCAGATGGTGGCGATTGCGCGTGCGGTGTCGGTCGAGGCGCGCGTGCTGATTCTCGACGAACCGACGTCGAGCCTCGACGACGGCGAGGTCGCGCGGCTGTTCGACGTGCTGCGCCGATTGAAGGCGTCGGGCATCGCGATCCTGTTCGTCACGCATTTTCTCGAACAGACCTATGCGATCTCCGACCGCATCACCGTGATGCGCAACGGCGAGCGCGAAGGCGAGTATCTCGCGCGCGATCTGCCGGTCGATGCGCTCGTCGCGAAGATGACGGGCCGCGAACGATTGTCCGATGCGTTGCAGGCGCGTGCGGTCGAGGCGGCGCGCGGCGGCGCGAGCGCGCCGTTCCTGTCGATGCAGCAGGTCGGCCGGCGCGGCATGATCAGCGCGCTCGACCTCGACGTGCGGCCCGGCGAAATCGTCGGGTTGGCCGGACTGCTCGGCTCGGGGCGCACCGAAACCGCGCAGCTCGCGTTTGCCGCCGAGCGTGCGGATACGGGCGCGATCGAGATCGACGGTGCGCGCGCACGGCTCGCGTCGCCGCACGACGCGGTCCGGCACGGGATCGCGTATTGCCCGGAAGACCGCAAGAAGGAAGGGATCGTCGCCGCGCTGTCGATCCGCGAGAACATCGTGCTTGCGCTGCAGGCACGGCGCGGCTGGTGGCGGCTGATCGGCCGCGCGCGTCAGCGCGAGCTCGCCGATGCGTATATCGAGCGGCTCGGCATCAAGGCGCGCGACGCGGAACAGCCGATCGGGCTGCTGTCCGGCGGCAACCAGCAGAAGGTGCTGCTCGCACGCTGGCTCGCGACCGATCCGAAGCTGCTGATCCTCGACGAGCCGACGCGCGGCATCGACGTCGCCGCGAAGTTCGACATCATGGAGCGCGTGCTCGGCCTGTGCGCGAAGGGGCTCGCGATCCTGTTCATCTCGTCGGAGATCGGCGAGGTCGTGCGCGTGAGCCATCGGATCGCGGTGCTGCGCGATCGGCGCAAGGTGGCGGAAGTCTCGGGCGCCGACGCATCCGAGGAACAGATCTATCGATTGATCGCCGGAGGCCAGTCATGACGCGGCTTCGTACGCTTCTTCGTCATCCGCTCGTGTGGCCGGTCCTCACGCTCGTGCTGCTGTTCGCGCTCGACGTCGCGCATCGGCCGGGCTTCCTGTCGATCGCGCTGCTCGACGGCCATCTGTTCGGCGCGCCGATCGACATCCTGAACCGCGCGGCGCCGCTCGTGATCGTGTCGCTCGGGATGACGCTCGTGATCGCGACGCGCGGGATCGACATCTCGGTCGGCGCGATCGTCGCGATCGCGGGCGCGGCCGCGGCGATCGTGCTCGATGGCGATCCGTCGCGCGTCGGCACCGCGCTCGCGGCCGCACTCGGCGTCGGCGTGCTCGCCGGCGCATGGAACGGCGTGCTCGTCGCGTTCGTCGGCATGCAGCCGATCATCGCGACGCTGATCCTGATGGTCGCCGGCCGCGGCGTTGCACAGCTGCTGACGGGCGGACAGATCATTCCGATCGGCGCGCCCGGCTATCTCGCGCTCGGCGGCGGCTACCTGGCGACCGTCCCGTGCTCGGTGTGGTTCGCGGTCGCGACGATCGTCGCGATTGCGCTGCTCGTCAATCGCACGGCGCTCGGGCTGTTCATCCGCGCGATCGGCGTGAATCCCGTCGCGACGCGGCTGGTCGGGCTGCGCGCCGGTGCGGTCGTGTTCGGCGTGTATCTGTGTTCGGGCGTGATGTCGGCGCTCGCCGGGATTCTCGCGAGCTCGAACGTGCGCAGCGCCGACGGCAACAACGCGGGGCTGCTGCTCGAGCTCGATGCGATCCTCGCCGTGACGCTCGGCGGCACGTCGCTGCTCGGCGGCCGCTTCAGCCTCGCGGGCTCCGTGCTCGGCGCGCTGATCATCCAGACGCTGACCTATACGACCTATTCGATCGGCGTGCCGCCGGAGGCGACGCTCGTCGTCAAGGCCGTCGTCGTGATCGTCGTCACGCTGATCCAGTCGGACGCGGCACGCGCGCTCGCGCTCCGCCATCTGTCGAAACTGATAGCTGTTGCGCGTTCGCGCGCGACGACGGGAGCCACGCCGCGATGAACCGATTCCTTGGGCGGCTCGCCGACCCGCGCACGCTGCCGATCGTCGTGACGATCGTGCTGTTCGCAGCGCTGTTCGGTTTCGGGTCCGTGATGTACACCGGGTTCTTTTCGATGCAGGTGCTGACCGGCCTGCTCGTCGACAACGCGTTCCTGCTGATCGTCGCGATCGGCATGACGTTCGTGATCGTGTCGGGCGGCATCGACCTGTCGGTCGGCTCGGTCGTCGCGCTGACGACGATCTTCTGCGCGGTCGGCGCCGAGCGGCTGCACTGGCCGGTATGGGTCATCGTGCCGCTCGTGCTCGCCTTCGGCGCGCTATACGGCGCCGCGATGGGCGCGCTGATCCACTACTTCCGGCTGCAGCCGTTCATCGTCACGCTGGCCGGGATGTTTCTCGCGCGCGGCGCGTGTTTCCTGATCACGACGCAGTCGATCACGATCAACGAGCCGACGTTTCATGCGATCGCCGCGATCAGTGTGCCGATCGGCGGCGGGACGCTGAGCGCCGGCGCGCTCGTCGCGCTCGCGACGCTCGCGGCCGCGATCTACGTCGCGCACTTCACGCGCTTCGGACGCAACGTCTACGCGATCGGCGGCAACGAGCGTTCGGCGCTGCTGATGGGGCTGCCGGTCGCGCGCACGAAGGTCGGCGTCTATGCGCTGAGCGGCTTTTGCTCCGCACTCGGCGGCGTCGTCTTCACGCTGTACGTGCTGTCCGGATACGGGCTGCAGGCGCAGGGGATGGAACTCGACGCGATCGCCGCCACCGTGATCGGCGGCACGCTGCTGACGGGCGGCGTCGGGTACGTGATCGGCTCGGTGTTCGGCGTCGGCATCCTCGGCACGATCCAGGTGCTGATTACGTTCGACGGCACGCTCAGCTCGTGGTGGACGCGCATCGTGATCGGCGCGCTGCTGTGCGTGTTCTGCCTGCTGCAGCGGATCATCGAGCGGCATGCGGCGCGCCGGCGCACGGGCGGCACAGGCCTGGGCGCGCACGGCAAGACGGCGGACGCGGTGCCGCCGCCGGCCGCGAAGCCGGGCGAGGATGCGGCGCTCGTGTCGTCGTTCAGGTAGCGGGCGGTGACTGACGACGGTTTGTGGCGGACGGCGAGTGGCGGACGGCTAGTGGCGTTGCGCTCGATCGAACACGCGCACGAAAAACGAAAACCGAAAACCGAAGTGCACGGATCGCGTCGCCAACCTTTCGATACGCTCGCCGATGTTCAGATGCTTCGTCAGCGGCGTTTCACACGTTCCCGGTTCCGATCCCTCCGCGCGGCGCCGCCGATGTGCGCGCACCGTGTGCGTCGTTCACCGCTCGTCGTGAGCGGAAAGCGGCGAGTTCAATAAAGGCGGTGCGACGCAGGCGTCGCGCTGCCGGTCACGTCGCGGATCGTTTCTGCCGATCGTCCGGCGGAACAAAGCGGGCATCCCCGCGGATCGACGCAGGCGCCCCGTCGATCGCCGCGCTCACGCCGCATAGCCGAGTTCGGCGCTGATCAGCGCCGCCTCATGGCGCAGCGCCGTCGCGACCGGCCCGTCGATCGCCGCGTCGAAGCCGCCGGTCGCGCCCAACGCCGTGATCGCCGCGCACATATGCCCGTTGGCGTCGAAGACAGGTGCCGACACCGCACTGATGCCTTTCAGGTTCGTGTCGCGCACGGTCGCGACACCGGCCGCGCGAATCTCGCGTTGCAACGCGCCGACCGGATCGCGCCGATCGAGCTGCGCGCGCAACTCGGCCGGCGCCGACGCGAGCTCGTCTTCCGCGAGCTGCCGCACGCGCGGCTCGTCGAGCAGCGCGACGAACAGCCGCCCGGTCGCAGACCACAGCAACGACATGACGGAACCCGCACGAACGTTGACCGTCACCGGCAGGCCGGGCTCCTCGAAACGCATGATCGTCGGCCCGCGGTTGCCCATGATCGCGACGAAGCACGTCACTTCGAGACGCTCGCGCAGCCGCACGAGCGACGGTTCGGCGAGCCGTATCGGGTCGGCCATCCGCATCGCGGCGAGCCCGATCGAGATGCACTGCGGCCCGAGCACGTATTGCTGCGTGCCGCGGTCCTGCGTGACGAACGACTCCTCCATCAGGCTCGCCAGATAGCGGTGCACCTTCGCCGGATTCTCGTCGAGCCGCGCGGCGAGCGCCGTCAGCGTCGCACGGCCGCCGCACGCGGCGAGTTCCTTCAGCACGAGCAGGCCGGTCGATGCGGACTGAACGCGCTGCCGGCGGTCGCGCTCGGCGGGCGCGGTCTTCTTCGTTCTGGCGATTTTTTCCATAGGCCGGATTCTAGCCCGACGACCGGCGGCACCCGGCCGCCAAGGTTTACCCCAGTCGTTCGATTACGCATTGCGTATTAGATTTACGCAAAATCATAGCACGGGAGCGAATCATGTCCGTCACGGAGCGCGACGCGTCGTCGTCGAAATGTCCGTTTCATCCTGCGCCGGCCGCGGCGACCGCGCCGAACGGCTGCCCGGTCAGCGCCGCCGCCGCTGCGTTCGACCCGTTCGAGGACGGCTATCAGCAGGATCCGCCCGAGTACGTGCGCTGGGCGCGCGAGCAGGAGCCCGTGTTCTACAGCCCGAAACTCGGCTACTGGGTCGTCACGCGCTACGACGACATCAAGGCGATCTTTCGCGACAACCTCACGTTCAGTCCGTCGATCGCGCTCGAGAAGATCACGCCGACCGGCCCCGAGGCCAACGCGGTGCTCGCGTCCTACGGTTTTGCGCTGAACCGCACGCTCGTCAACGAGGACGAGCCCGCGCACATGCCGCGCCGCCGTGCGCTGCTCGATCCGTTCACGCCCGACGCGCTGAAGCATCACGAGCCGATGGTGCGCCGGCTCGCGCGCGAATACGTGGATCGCTTCATTGACGACGGCCATGCCGATCTCGTCGACCAGATGCTCTGGGAAGTGCCGCTCACCGTCGCGCTGCATTTTCTCGGCGTGCCCGAGGAAGACATGGACACGCTGCGCGAATACTCGATTGCGCACACGATCAACACCTGGGGCCGCCCGAAGCCGGAAGAGCAGGTCGCGGTCGCGCATGCGGTCGGCAAGTTCTGGCAGTTCGCGGGCAAGGTGCTCGACAAGATGCGCGAGGATCCGTCGGGGCCGGGCTGGATGCAGTACGGCATCCGCAAGCAGAAGGAGCTGCCGGACGTGATCACCGATTCGTATCTGCACTCGATGATGATGGCCGGCATCGTCGCCGCGCACGAGACGACCGCGAACGCGACGGCCAACGCGATGAAGCTGCTGCTGCAGCATCCCGACGCGTGGCGCGACATCTGCGAGGATCCGTCGCTGATCCCGAACGCGGTCGAGGAATGTCTGCGGCACAACGGCTCGGTCGCCGCATGGCGACGGCTCGCGACGAAGAACGTCACGATCGGCGGCGTCGACATTCCGGCGGGCGCGAAGCTGCTGATCGTCACGTCGTCGGCGAATCACGACGAAGCGCGCTTCGCCGACGCGGACCTGTTCGACATCCGCCGCGAAAACGCGAGCGACCAGTTGACGTTCGGCTACGGATCGCATCAGTGCATGGGCAAGAATCTCGCGCGCATGGAGATGCAGATCTTTCTCGACGAGTTCACGCGCCGTCTGCCGCACATGAAGCTAGCCGAACAGCGCTTCACGTATGTGCCGAACACGTCGTTTCGCGGCCCCGAGCACCTGTACGTCGAATGGGACCCCGCGCTCAATCCCGAGCGCCGCGACCGGTCGGTGCTGCGCCCGCGCGCGGCGGTACGCATCGGCGAGCCGTCGTCGCATGCGGTGAGCCGCGCGGTGAAGGTCGAGCGCGTGTCGATCTGCGCCGATCGTGTCGCCCACGTGCGGCTCGTGTCGGCCGACGGCCGCCCGCTGCCGCGCTGGACGGCCGGCTCGCATATCGACGTGATCTGCGGCGATACCGGCATCACGCGCCAATACTCGCTGTGCGGCGATCCGGACGAGCGCGATGCGTACGAGATCGCGGTGCTGCACGAAGCGCAGAGCCGCGGCGGATCGGCATGGGTACACGCCAATCTGCGCGCCGGCGACGTGCTGAAGATCCGCGGCCCGCGCAATCACTTCCGCTTCGCGACCGACGCGGGCAAGGCGATCTTCGTCGCGGGCGGCATCGGCATTACGCCGATCAGCGCGATGGCGCGCGAGGCGCAGGCGCGCGGCATCGACTACGAAATCCACTATAGCGGCGCGCGGCGCGCATCGATGGCCATGCTCGACACGCTGGCGGCACTGCACGGCGAGCGTCTGCATGTGTACGTGTCGGAAGAAGGCACGCGCAACGACTTTCATGCGCTGTTCGCGCAGCCGGCCGACGACACGCACGTCTACGCGTGCGGCCCGGCGCGGATGCTCGACGCACTCGAAGCGAGCTGCGCGCACTGGCCGCGCGATGCACTGCGCGTCGAGCACTTCGTGTCGACGAAGGCGGTGCTCGATCCGTCGAAGGAGCAGCCGTTCGAAGTCGAACTGAAGGATTCGGGCATCACGCTGACGGTGGCGGCGAACCAGACCGTGCTCGACGCGTTGCAGCACGCGAACATCGACGTGCAAAGCGATTGCCGCGAAGGGCTGTGCGGATCGTGCGAAGTGCGCGTGCTGGCCGGCCGCGTCGATCATCGCGACAGCGTGCTCACGCGCGGCGAACGCGACGCGCACGACCGGATGATGACCTGCTGTTCGCGCGCCTGCGGCGGCGAGCGGCTCGTGCTCGAACTTTGAACGCGCGGCGCCGCCGCGGCGTCCCGCATCAACCACAAAAACGACCGGAGACATGCGCGATGAAAAAGCGTGCCAACCTGATGTTTGCCTGCACCGTCGGCACCACGCTCGAGTGGTACGACTTTTTCGCGTTCGCCGCGTGTGCGGTGCTCGTGTTCGACAAGCAGTTCTTCGTCGTCGGCAATCCGCTCGCGGCCACGCTGCTCGCGCTCGCGACGTTCGCGGTCGGCTTCGTCGCGCGGCCGCTCGGCGGCATCGTGTTCGGGATGATCGGCGACCGCATCGGCCGGCGCAAGACGCTCGTCGTCAGCCTGTTGATGATGGGCATCAGCACGTTCTGCGTCGGTCTGCTGCCGACCTACGCGTCGATCGGCATCGCGGCGCCGCTGCTGCTCGTGCTGCTGCGGATCGTGCAGGGCATCGCGGTCGGCGGCGAGGCAACCGGCGCGATCCTGATGATCGCCGAGTCGATGCCCGGCACGCAGCGCGGTTTCTGGACGAGTTTCACGATGTTCGCGGGCCCGCTCGCCAACGTGCTGACCGCGTTCGTGATCGGGATGGTGCAGCGGTTCTACGGCGATACGGCGTTCGTCGACTGGGCGTGGCGGATCCCGTTCTTCATCTCCGCGCTGCTCGTGATCGTCGGCTTCTGGACGCGGCGGCGCGTCGAGGAATCGGCAGCGTTCGCCGCGCTCGCGGCCGCGCATCGGACGGTCGAGCGCGCGTCGCTGCGCGAAGCGTGTGCGGGCAACTGGCGGCAGATGGCGCGTGCGTTCTTCGTGAAGGCCGCGGAAAACACGTTCCTCTATCTGTTTTCGACGTTCGCGCTCGGGCTCGCGACCGGCTATCTGCACTTCAGCCGGCCGCAGGCGCTGTCCGCGCTGATGTGGGCGTCGGCGATCGAGGTCGTCGTGATCCTCATCGCTGCACATGTGTCCGACCGGATCGGACGGCGCCCGGTGCTCGTCGCCGGCCTGATCGGCGCGGCGGTCGCCGGGTGTTCGCTGTTCACGCTGTCGCCGGGCAGCGACTATGCGCATCTGCAGCTTGCGCTGATTGCGTGCCTGACCTGCCACGGCGTCATTCTCGGGCCGATGGCCGCGTACATGGCCGAATTGTTCCCGACGCGCGTGCGCTTCACCGCGCTGTCGACGAGCTATCAGCTCGCGTCGGTGCTCGGCGGCTCGATCGCGCCGATCGTCGGCACGCTGCTCGTCAGCTATACGGGCTCGGCGATCTTCGTCGCCGGCTACGCGATCGTGATGGCGCTGCCGGCGTTCGTCGCGGTGATCGCGTCGCGCGAGTCGCGCGGCCAGGAGTTTGCGTTCCAGCCGGCGTCCGACGGCAACGCCGCCGTGCGCGCGGACCAAGCGCCGCGCGCGACACGGGCGTAAACGACGATGCCACCGCCGCAATACGGGCGGCGAACACGCGGCTACGCGCGCGCTTGCAGCCGGCTGCGGCGAGCGCGCATGCGCGACGCGACGCCGGACCGGGCCGCGCGCGAGCGTCGGAAGCCGCTATCCGGTACGCCGCACGCCGGATTACAGAATCGTCATCCGGCGGTCAGCGTCGCGTGCGCCGCGATCGCGAGAATGGAAGCGTCGGACGGTGAACCGCATCCGGTCCCGTCGACGGCGCATCGTCGATGCGTCCCCATCGAACCGTTCTCGGGAGTGCCATCATGAACCGCAAGCTGATTGCCGCCGTCGCGCTGGCAGCCGTCGTCGGAGCGCCGGCCGTCGCGTTCGCCCAGACCTCGTCGTCCGGCCTCACGCGCGCCGAGGTGATTGCCGATCTCGTCCAGGCCGAACGCGACGGCACCGTGCCGACGTCGAACTGGGACTATCCGCCGAGTGCACAGACGATCGCGCGCAATCGCGAGCTGTATGCGATCGCGCACGGCGAGCAGCGCACCGCGACGGCAGCCGCGTCGACGTCCGGAAGCGCGGCGAGTGTCCAGTGATGCCGCGCGGAACGACGATGCGTGCGGCGAGGTTCGCGATCGCGGTCGCGCTGACGGCCGCGATCGCACCGGCGTTCGCGCGCGGGCAGCCGCAACTGCCCGACGACGAAGGCGGTCGCGCGAGCGTGATCGGTGCGCTTTTTCCGTCAGATGCGGCCGTCACGCGCGGCGTTGCCGGCCGCCCGCGATCCGGCGATCAATCGGCGGCAGGCGTTGCAGGATGCGATGCTGCTCGAGCGGACCCGGACCCGGACGCGGCGGCGGCATCGGCAACCGCGGCCGCGCGCCGCGCATGCAGCCGCAACGCGAGCCAGCAGAGCGCGGCCCCGAGCCCGCCGAGCAGTCCGCCGAACGTGCCGATCCACGGCAGCCCGAAATCGTTCGCGATGTGGTTGCCGAGCAGCGCGCCGCCGCCGATCCCGACGTTGTACAGCGCCGAATAGATCGACATCGCGAGGTCGGTCGCATCGGGCGCGAGCTTCAGCACCCACGCCTGCATCGCGAGACCGAAGCAGATGATCGCGCCACCCCATGCGACCGTGTGCGCCGACAGCGTGACGATCGTGAGCGCGCTTGGGAACAGGATCAGCAGGCACGTCGACGTCGCGACGATCGATCCGAGCAGGAATTGCGCTGGCCTTGCCGGAAACAGGCGGTTGAAGCAGACGGCCGCCGGAATGCCGGCCGCGCCGAACAGCACGAGGATGTACGTGATCCGGTTCTCGCTCGCATGATTCACGTGGCGGACGAACGGCTCGATATACGTGTACGACGTGAAGTGCGCGGACACGACGAGGATCGTGATCGCGTACAGCAGGATCAGCGCCGGATTGCGCAGCAGCGCCGGAACGCTTGCGAGCGAGCCGGTGCGATGGCTCGGCAGCTCAGGCAGCGTAAAGCGCAGCATCAGCAGCGGGACGACCGCCGTGGCGGCGATGGCGAGGAACGTCATCCGCCAGCCGAGCGTCTCGCCGATCACGCGGCCGAGCGGGATGCCGGCCACCATCGCGATCGCGGTGCCGGTCGCGATCAGCCCGAGCGCGCGGCTTTTCTTGTCGGGCGGTGCGAGCCGGACCGCGAGCGCGATCGAGATCGACCAGAACACCGCGTGCGCGCCGGCGATGCCGAGCCGGCCGATGACGAGCAGCGGGAAATTCCACGCGACGCCGGTCACGACATGGCTCGCAATGAACAGCGCGAATACCGAGACGAGCAGCCGGCGGCGCTCGACCTTGCGCGTCAGCAGCGTGAGGGGCAGCGACGTGAGCGCAACGGTCCACGCGTAGATCGTCAGCATTAATCCGACGTCGGTGGGCGCCATATGAAGGCTGTCGCCGATCGCACCGAGCAGCGCGACCGGTACGAACTCGGTGGTATTGAAAATGAAGGCGGACAGGGCCAAGGCCCATACTCCCCACCACGAATGCGTGGCGGCGGGCGATTCGGAAGGCGTCGTGGGCGTCTGCATAGTCGGAACAGGGCGGTCGTCGTACCGCTCGGCGCGCGTGGCGACGCGGCGTTCGGCGGCTCAACGCGCAAGCTTACCTGCTGTGCGCACGCGCGGTTCGCTTCGCGTGCGCGACAGGCGGGCCGGCGGCCGCGCGCGGCGGCGCCGCCGAAAGAAATTCCAGAACATCGCGGTCGCATCGGGCCCGGTAGCCGAGTGGAACGGCTCGCGCGGATCGCCGCCGCTCCACGCATGCGCGAGCCGGCGCACGACGCACACCCGGACGATCGCGCGGCCGGCGCGCAGATAGTCGGTGTATTCGGCGTCCCCTTCGACGTACGTGCGCTGCTCGCCGACGCGCGGCGCGCCGTGTTCGTCGACGAGCCGGTTCAGCCGCGCGAACGCGAGGCCGAGCTGCGCCGCATTGCGGTCGGCCACGACCGCATCGAGGGCGCCGTGCACGATCAGCGCCGGCATCCCGGGATATGCGGCAGCGTCCGCGCATGCGTCCGCGACGCCGATCGGGTCGTCGCGCAGACCGCGGCGCATCAGGCCGACCGCGGCCATCGTCGACAACGGCGGCGCGATCGCCGGGCCCGAATGCAGCCCGACGGCCGCGAACAGATCGGGATAGCGGATCGCGAGCCGCGCCGCGAGCCCGGCGCCGGCCGACATGCCGGCCAGATAGATGCGGTCGCGGTCGATCGCACGCTCGCGGGCGACCGCATCGATCAGCGACGCGATCGCCGGTGCCTCCGACTGCGACGCGTCGCCATGCCAGTTCCAGCAGCGTTGCGCATGCGCGGTTTTTGCCTGTTCGGGAAACAGCACCGCAAATCCGGCGCGCTCCGCGACGCGGCAGATGCGCGTGCCGGCCGCGAACGACTCGGCGGTCTGCTTGCATCCGTGCAGCATCACGACGAGCGGCATCGCACCGCGCGTCGGCCCGGCTGCGGCAGCGGCCGAGGCGGGCAGATACAACGCATACGCAAGATGATTGATCAGCTGTCCGGCGGCCGGGCGCGCCGAATGAAACGAGCGTAGCCAGGTGCCGGGTGCGTCGCGTACCGACGTGCGGGCGGCGGGCGCCGCGGCCGCGCGTTTGGCGGTTCGCACAGCGCCCACGCGCGCGACCGACGTCGCGGGCCGCGCGGGTTTCTTCTTCGGCCGGGCGGCGGTCGCGATGCCGCGCAGGTCGAAAGGCCATAACCGAACGCCGGATTTTTTCCTGGGCATCACGCGTTCCGTGCCGGCAGCGCGCTCGACAGCTGCGAACGCCGGCGGAGGTCGATGGAGGCAGCGCAGGTGTCGTGCTGCCGCGAACGTCAGCGTGCCGTGTGCGATCGTCTGTCGGTACGGCCGGACGAACGATCGGTGTCATCGAATGACGCGACGGCAGCAACACCGATACCGAGCGATCGCTCGGTCGGCGGAGCCGGACATTCTAGTCGAATCGGATGAAACGGGATCGGCAGAAAAACAGGCGTCCGGCCCGATTAAAGATAATTGAGCAGCACGACCATCGTCGCGTTGACGGGGCCCGGTTGCATGCTCGGTTCGGTCTGCACGTAAGACGCCGTCATCGGAATCGAATAGTTTCCGCCGACGGTTCGGTCGTAAGCGCTCAGCAATTGAGGAGACTGGAACGTGACCGGCGTCCCCGCTTCGTCGGTCAGTTGCACGCCGATGCCCGCGGTCGTGGAACCGGGTGCCAGTTGCAGCGTGCCGGGTATGGCGGAAACGACGCCTTGTGTCGGGTAAAAGCCGAATTCCACGCGATTGAAACCGGCTGGGCAATCGTTCACGCGGATCTGAAACGGCGTCTTGCCGATCGATGAACCGACGCCCTTGAATTGCGACGTATAGACGGTCGGCATCAGGACCGTCTCCTCCGGAATCTTGCATGCGCCGGCGATGGCCCGGACGCTGCCGTTCAGATAGATCGACGTGTTCGTGCCTGCCCACGATCCGTCGTCGTAAGTCAGGAGGTAATAGGTGTTGAACGACCCGCTCGCGAATTTCCCGCTCGATATGGGCGCACTGTTCCGGAGCAACTGAACCTCGCCGGTGCCGGAGAAACGCCCGCTGAATCGCTCTTTGACCACCTTCCCGTCGAGGACGACCTGCACCGAGACGCCCGGCACATTCGTTTCGAGCGAATCGCTCGTCGTCGGGGAACCCCAGATGCTGCCTTTGTTGTACCGAAGCACCTGCGTGATGGTGCAAACGGGCTTTCCGCATACATCGTTCGGTGTGAGCGTGTAGCGGGCGAACACGGTGCCGACGCCGATACCGGTGGGTGCGGTCATTTCGGCATTGCCGAACGCATAGATGCTCGCACTGAGCGCAAGCGAAGAATGGATGAGCGCCGCTACGACGAGCGCAGGGCGAATGATACGGAGCATGATGTTCATGGGCTGCCTGGCAAGTAGGATGACGAACGTCCTGGAAATCCGGATCCGGGAACTGCCTGGACAATGCCGTGGCGTTCGTATGAGTCGACTCCCTTTTCAAGCCGGGGGATCGGGCGGGTGGATGAATGCCGATCGCATGCACGTGAGAATCGGTGCCGCGATCGCCGTGCCGGCGATCTTAGCAATGCGTCTCCACGAGGGAAATGGGACGATTGCTCGAAATATTGAGATTAATTAGGACGTGTCCGATTTCGTGGCGATCCTCCGTATATCGGCGCTGGTAATCGGTGCGGCCGGTACTGGTCATTCGACTGCTTTCCCGAAAATACGGCTTGGTGCGGTCCTGCGCGGCGTTAGTACAAGTCTTATCGATTATTCAAAAATCGAGCATCTGTCCCATATCCATCCTGTAAACGGATTGATAGTATTCGCTCGGTCGATCCGCATTCAAAACAACTTCATGTGGATCGGCGGCTGCGATGTAGCGGACATGTCGAGATGATGGTCCGCATCGCTGTACGGGGACCATCATGGATAAATTCAGCGTTCGAACCGTGATTGCAAACGACCGGCCGTTGATGCTCGCCGGAATGGAATACGTTGCGATCCACTCAGGCGCAATCGAACTTGCCGCACTGTGCAGAAGTACCGATGAGCTGATCGAAACGCTGCAGAACGTGCGATGCGATGTCGTGCTGCTCGATTATTCGATTCGCGGCAGCGGAAATCTTGAAGGACTGGCATTGCTCGGTTATCTGAAGCGCACGTTTCCGGATATGGCGATCGTGACGTTGCTAAGACATGAAAGCCCCGTTCTTGCGCATGCGATTCTGCAAAGCGGCGTGTCGAGCATCGTCAGCAAGTTCGACGAAGTCAATCATATCGTCACCGCGATCCACATGGGTTATGGCGGCGGTCAGTATCTGTCGCCGAAAGTGCGGTCCGCGCTGGAACATGCGTCGACCGAAAACGGCGACCGCATCGCAAAACTGTCGCCGCGCGAAATCGAAATTATCCGGCTTTACTTGTCCGGACTATCGGTCGGCGAAATTGCGGTGCAGTTGAAGAAGGGTAAACAGACGATCAGTGCGCAGAAAACGTCCGCAATGAAAAAGCTCGGTGCAAAGACCGATGTCGCGCTGATCGAATGTGCAATGAATCTCGGGCTTGGCGATTTATCGCCATGATCGGTGGGAAATTATGAAGAAACCGATTGAATCGGGAGTGGCGCGCTGTCGTGACGGGCGCATGGGAGGTGATGGATGGCGTGAGTTATTGACTGATTGAATAACGAAGTCTTTCGATTTACTTCGCTTGGTCGACGAATACCGTCGATTTTTTATTGACCGATAGAAACTGGAAATCTCTATGACCAAATATTCACTCCTGACGGCGGCAGCCGGTCTGGCATTCGTCGCGATGAACGCGGCACACGCGTCGGAAGGCACGATCACCTTCCAGGGCTCGGTGGTCGCGTCCACCTGCAAGATCAACGGCGGCACGAACGATCTGACCGTGCAGCTGCCGCGCGCAGCGACGAACCAGCTGGCGACCGTCGGTGCAACGGCCGGCCGTACGCCGTTCACGCTCGCGCTGTCGGGCTGCACCACCGACAAGAAGGGCGAAGACGGCACGACCGTGATTCCGGCGCCGGTGAAGAAGGTGTCGGTCGCGTTCGAACCGGGGCCGACCGTCAATGGCAACGGCCGTCTGAAGCTGACGGGTGACGATGCCGCGAAGGGCGTCGAGATCGCGATCCTGAACGACAAGTACCAGCCGATCAAGATCGGCGCCGACACCGGCATGCAGGGCGTGCAGGTCGCCGACATCGACACCGCGCTCGATGGCACCGGCACTGCGACGCTGCAATTCGCGGCGCAGTACGTCGCGACCGGTCCGGTCACCGGCGGCTCGGCCAATTCGAACGTCACTTACTCGCTCACGTATCCCTGATCCGCGACGCGTCGATTGACGTTGCCGGCCGCCTCGCGCGGCCGGTCGGCGTCGGCTCTTTCGAATGCGTGACAAGCAGTTGATTCGCAGTACCAATGACAGGAGAGGAAAGATGAACGCACGTTCCTACCGCCACCTGCTCGCGTGGATGACGTTCGCGCTGAGCTTTTCGTTTGCACACGCGAGCGTGACGTTGTCCGGCACGCGCGTGGTGTTCGACGCGAACGAGAAGGAAGTCACGATCCAGATGACCAACGACGGCAAGCGTCCGGCGCTGGTTCAGACGTGGATCGACAGGGGCGACGAACGTGCTGCCCCGGAGAGCATCGACGTCCCGTTCGTGATTACCCCGTCGATTTTCCGCATCGAAGGCGGCAAGGGCCAGACGCTGCGGATCCTCCACACCGGAGAGCCGTTGCCGGCCGACAAGGAGTCGCTGTTCTGGCTGAACGTGCTCGACGTGCCGCCGAAAGCGGCGGTCGATGAGGACGCGAACCGGCTGCAGCTCGCGTTCCGCACACGCGTGAAGCTGATGTACCGGCCGGCCGGGCTGTCCGGCAATGCGCTCGACGCGCCGTCGCAACTGAAATGGCGGATCGCGGCCGACGCCGAGCGTCGTCCGGTGCTCGAAGCGACCAACCCGACGCCTTACGTCGTCAACCTGTCCGGCATCGCGCTCGTCGCGAACGGCAAGACGCTCGAGGCGGGAGTCGGCTTCGTGCGGCCCGGCGAGACCGCATCGTTCCCGATCGACGGCGCACTGTCCGCCGACGTTACGGCCGGCAAGGTCGTGTTCAGCAGCATGGACGACTGGGGCGCGAGTCATGCCCATCAGTCCGATGTCGCGCAATGACCGCACGGCGTGACCCGTTCGCAACCGGTTAGGCCCGCACGGGTCTGCCCGGCCGATACAACCGAATCGAAACAAGGGCGTGGTGAATATGGAGAGGCAAGTCATGGATCGGAGGCTAGACAACCAGCCGCGCCTGAAGCCTATCTGCGCACTGCTTCTCACCATTATCGCGGGATGGCAGGCGCAGGCGCGTGCCGGCGAGCCCGGTGAAACGTTCCAGGTCGCGCAGACGGAGTTTGCACAGGTCGAATTCGAGAGCGCGTTTCTGCAAGGTGCCGGCGCGATCGACGTGTCGCGCTACGGGCGCGGCAACGTCGTGCGGCCGGGCCGCTATACGCCGGACATCTACGTCGACGGCCGCTGGGTCGGCCGCGCCGACGTTCCGTTCAAGGCCGCCCCGAACACGCCCGACGCGCAGCCGTGCTTCGACCGCGCGCTGCTCGACCGGATCGGCGTCGATCGTGCACGCCTGCCGAAGGACATTCGCGCGACGTTCGAGCAGGAAGAGGCGTGCCTGCGTATCGGCCAGATCATTCCCGACGCGTCCGTCAGTTTCGACTTCAGCGAGCAACGGCTCGATCTGAGCATTCCGCAGATCGCGATGCGCCGCAGCGCGCGCGGGTACGTGAGTCCCGATCAGTGGACGGCCGGCGTGCCGGTCGCGATGCTCGGCTACAACGCGAACACCTACCACTCGCAGATGCGCGGCGGGCACGGCAACACGCAGGGCTACGTCGGTCTCGACGGCGGCCTGAATGTGCAGCGCTGGCATTTCCGGCACAACGGTTCGTTCAGCTGGGACGATCGCGGCGGGCGGCGCTACCAGAACGTCGCGACCTATTTGCAGCGCGATGTCGCGCGCTGGTCGTCGCAGTTCGTTGTCGGCGATACGTATACGTCCGGCGATCTGTTCGATTCGACGTCGTTCCGCGGTGTTCGGCTGTACACCGACGACCGGATGTTGCCGGAATCCCAGCGCGGTTATGCGCCGGTCGTGCGCGGCGTCGCGAACTCGAACGCGAAGGTCACGATCACGCAGAACGGGATGCGGCTGTACGAAACGACGGTCGCGCCGGGCGCGTTCGTGATCGACGATCTGTACCCGACCGGCTACGGCGGCGATCTGCATGTGACCGTGACGGAAGCGGACGGCTCCGTCCACGCGTTCTCGGTGCCGTTCGCGGCGATCCCGCTGTCGCTGCGTCCGGGGCAGAACCGCTACAGCTTCACGGCCGGCGCGGTTCGCAACCTCGACAACACGTCGCCGCTGTTCATGCAGGCGACGTGGCAGCGCGGGTTCACGAACACGCTCACCGGCTACGGCGGCGTGACGGTGGCCGAAGGCTACGTGTCTGCAATGCTGGGCGGCGTGCTGAACACGTCGCTCGGCGCGATCGGCGCCGACGTCACGCACGCGAGCACGCAGGTGCCCGGCGAGCGTCGCTACTCGGGACAAAGCGTCCGCGTGAGCTATGCGAAGACGGTCGCCGCCACCGGGACGAACATCGCGATCGCCGCGTACCGCTATTCGACGAACGGCTTCTTCGGGCTGAACGACGCGATGCGCGCGCGGGATCAGGCGGCCTCCGACATCCGCTCGTCGAGCCTCTACCGGCAGCGCAATCGCGCATCGCTGACGCTGAGCCAGCAGTTCGGCGACACGTGGGGCAGCGTGAACGCGACCGTATCGGCGGCCACGTACTGGAACCGCAGCGGCTCCGACGTCGATTACACGATCGGCTACAACAACACGTTCCGCAACATCGCGTATACCGTGTCGGCCACGCGCCAGCGCAATGCGTTCGCAGGATCGAGCACGATGATCTATGCGGGGCTGTCGATTCCGCTCGGCCGCACGCGGCCGGCCATCGTGTCGACGAACTTCAGCCACGATTCGCGTGGGTCGACGCAATGGCAGACCTCGCTGTCGGGGTCGGCCGGTACGGACGGCAAGCTCGCATACGGCGTCAACGTGATGCACCGCTCGGGCTTCGGCAATTCGCAGACGAGCGGCGGTGCGAACTTCACGTATCGCGGCGCGCTGGCCGAACTGAGCGGCAGCATGGGCGCGAGCGCGGACTATCAGCAGTACTCGGTCGGCGTGCGCGGCGCGGTTGTCGCGCATCCGGGCGGCGTCACGCTGTCGCAGCCGGTCGGCGAGACGTTCGCGATCGTGTCGGCACCGCATGCGGCCGGCGCGCGGATCACGAACTCGACCGGTGTGCAGGTCGATCGCAACGGTTACGCGATCGTCCCGTATCTGTCGCCGTTCTCGATCAACGACATCACGATCGACCCGAAGGGGCTGTCGACGGACGTCGAGCTGCGGGAAACCAGCCAGCGTGTCGCGCCGCTCGCAGGCGCGGTGCCGATGGTGACGTTCAAGACCGTATACGGCCGCTCCGCGGTGATTCGCGCGCGTCAGCCGGACGGCACGCCGTTGCCGTTCGGTGCGGCGGTGAAGGACGGCAAGGGCGCGGACGTCGGCATCGTCGGGCAGGGCGGAAAGATCTTCGCGCGCGGCCTCGCGGAGCAAGGCGAGCTTACCGTCACGTGGGGCACAGCCGACTCGGCATCCGCGTGCCGGTTGTCGTACGCGCTGCCGGTGCGCAAGCGAACTTCCGGCTATCAGCCGCCGCAGAGCCTCGATTTGCCATGCGCCGCGGCGCCCGCTGCCGATTACGCGCCGGCGCTGTCGAACCGCACGACGTCCGGCGCGTGACCGCGGCGCACGCCGTCGCGCGTGCGAATGCGACATTGCGATCGGCCGCGAGCCGACCCGATCGCTCGATCAACGAAAGTGTGTACGCCGAGGGGCATTATGCGCAAGGATTTGAAGCGTCTGCTGCAGATGCTGAAGTACGCGTCGCTGGCCGTTCTGCTGGTCCATGGCCAGCAGGCGCTCGCGGCTTGTACGGCCGCCCGGTGGACCGTGACGTCGAACGTGATCGGCATTTCCGCGCTATCGTTCTCCGGGCCGGCGGACGCGGTGCAGCACGGATCGTTGCTTGCACCGACTGCAACGGCGAAAGTGAACGGATGGCGTTACGAGTTCAACGAGCCGACGACCAATGCAGATTGCCAAAATCTGAAGGGCAGGTTCCAGTCGCTGGGAAAAGTGGTGCCCGGCGTACAGCACGTGTGGAACGGAGGACAAGTGTCGGACATCTGGGAAACAGGCGTTCCGGGTGTCGGCTATGCGCTTCTGATCCAGACCTTCCGCGGCCCCGAAACCGGCGTGAAAGAAGGCGGAATCGATGTGCCGTACGGCGGCGCGGCAAGCCCTTCGTCAATGGAAACGTCCATCACGGTGAAAGCCGCGCTTGTCGTGACCGGACGTCTCGCAACCGGCAGCTACCGGGTCCCGACACAGAACGTCGGCAGGTACACCATCATCGACGGCAGCGGAAAGCCGCTGACCGCCGATATTCCGTTGGCCAGCGTGCCGATCACCGTCGCGGCGCAGGGCTGCAAGGTGGTCGCGGGGGACGGCCAGACGGTCACGCTGCCGAGAGTCGTTACGTACGACTTCAAGGAAGTCGGCGCGACATCGGCCGTTTCTTCTTCGTTCGAAATCGGTCTCAAATGCGATACCACGCTGGCCGTTCATGCGACGCTGACGGATGCGAACGATCGATCGAACCTGTCGACGGCACTCACGCTTGGGCCGGGCTCGACCGCGAGCGGGTTCGGTCTGCAGATCTTCCGCGATAAATCGTCGACGCCGATCGCGTTCGGCCCCGAATCGTCGACGAAGGGCAATCCGAACCAGTGGCTGGTCGGGACGGCCAACGCGTATAACACGCTGTTGATTCCGTTTACCGTGAAGTACGTGAAGACCGAGCCGAAGGTCGGGCCGGGAACCGTCAACGCGCGGATGTTCGTCACGTTTTCATATCAGTAGCCGGCAGGCGGCGCCGGATGCGGCGCGGTGACGGGCCGTTTCGGTCGGGATGCGCGATCGATATCAGTCGGCTTGCGAGAGCGGGCGTCGCCGGCCCGCGTTCGCGCAGTCGCATGACTCATGTGTGTAAGCCGGCATCAAGCTCACGGTGCGCCGCACTCAGGACCACGCCGCCACGGGCGTTACACCCCTTCTCGAGAAAATCGGTCACCGAATCGCAACCGGCACGAGCGCGGGCAACTGCAGCGGCGCATCGGCGTTGCCGCGATGATACGTGCCGTGATGGCACGCGTGCTGCAGAATGTCGCCGTGCCGCATCCGTGGCGGCTTGCCGTTCGTGAACGTGAAATCGATCGGCTCGTCGAGGGCGCCTGCGTCGACACCGGCGACATACGCGACCTACCCGTCGTCGGCGTCGGCCGCGTCGCGCGCGAGCGTGTCGAGGTCGGGCATTGTGTCGGACCGAGCGGCGCGAAATGCCGGCCGGCGAAGAAACGGCAGGCGATCCGTTCGCGGCGCGCGCACAGATGACGAAATTGTCATCTTCGGGTCGGGCGCCGGTAAGGCGACACCGGCTACGCTCGTTTCATCCCGTTACCGAATCGGGTCGATCCCGTCTCGCTCGCCTGCGCCTGCGCCTGTGCCGCGCGGTGCTCGATGCGCGGCAGCGGCGGCCGCCGGCCGCGACCGGTCCGCGTTTCCGCATCCGGAGCGACAGATGAATCGGTTTGCTTCCATTCGCGTATTGCCGCGGCGACGCGACCGGATGCGTACCGGATGCGTACCGGATGCCGGCGTGCTGCCGGGCGCGCGGCCGGTGCCGACGTGCGCGGAGCGGCGCGTCGCCGAATGCGCGTAGTGCCGCCGCGCGACCGCGCCCGGCTGCCGAAGCGCGGCGGCCGACGGTCGCATGTGCCCGTCCGCCGGTCTGCCGCACCGGCCGGCGCCGTATCCCGATTTTTCCCGGTAACATCACCGAATCTCCGCCAACCGCCTGCGATGGAGCCGATCATGCGCATCCTGATAGTGGAAGACGAACCGAAGACCGGCGCCTATCTGAAGAAGGGGCTCGAGGAATCCGGCTTCAGCGTCGATCTCGCGACCGACGGCGCGCAAGGGTTGCTGCTCGCGCAGGAAGAGTCGTACGACGTGATCGTGCTCGACGTGATGCTGCCGGTGCTCGACGGCTGGGGCGTGCTCAAGCGGCTGCGCGACACGCATACGACGCCGGTGCTGTTCCTGACCGCGCGCGACGACGTGCAGGACCGCGTGCACGGGCTCGAACTCGGCGCGGACGATTACCTCGTCAAACCGTTTGCGTTCGTCGAACTGCTCGCGCGCGTGCGCACGCTCGCGCGCCGCGGGCCGCCGCGCGAGACCGAGCGGATCACGGTCGGCGATCTCGACATCGACGTCGTGCGGCGGCGCGTGAAGCGCGGCGCGGTGCGGATCGACCTGACGCCGCGCGAGTTCTCGCTGCTGCAGCTGCTCGCGCGCCGGCACGGCGAAGTGCTGAGCCGCACCCAGATCGCGTCGTACGTGTGGGACATGAACTTCGACAGCGACACGAACGTCGTCGAAGTCGCGATCCGGCGGCTGCGCGCGAAGGTCGACGACGATTTCCCGGTCAAGCTGATCCACACGGTGCGCGGCGTCGGCTACGTGCTCGAACCGAAGGACGGCGCATGACGCGCGGCCGCTCGCTGACCGCGACGCTCGCGATCGCGTTCGGCGCGACCACGCTCGCGGCGTTCGGACTCGTCGGCACCTATGTCTACAAAGGACTCGAACGGCAGGTCAGCACGCAGGACGATCTCGACATCGTGCTCGCCGCGCGCCATGCGCGGCGGCTCGCGAGCGAACTCGAGTCCGTCGACGCGGTGCGCGCGCACGCGGATCGCCTGACGAGCCAGGTGCTCGGCAACGAGGCGCTGTCGATGGCCGTCGTCGATACGGACGGCCACGTGCTCGCGCGTCACAACGTCGAGCGCACCGAACTCGGCGAGCTGCGCGACGCAGCGCCGGCGGCGGCCGGATCGTCGTCGGTGCTGCCGGACGCCGGCCTGTTTCCGCCGCACGCGGCGGCGGTGCCCGCGACCGAGCGCATCACCGTCGACCGCATCGCATCGTGGACGGCCGACGGCGGCACGCCGGTGCGCGGGGTCGTCACCGATGCGGCGCTGCGCGACCGGTCGCAGATCCGCATCGCGGTCGCGCGCAACATGAGCGATCGCGCGGAACTGCTGCACGGCTATCGCGACACGCTCGAGATCGCGGGCGGCGTCGGCGCGCTGTTCGCGATGCTGCTCAGCGTGTGGCTGATCCGCACGGCGCTCGCGCCGCTGCGCGAGATCGTCGCGAACACGGGCGCGATCACGGTCGACAAGCTCGACATGCGCGTCGACGCGTCGCGCGCACCGCGCGAGCTGCGCGTGCTCGTCGACGCGCAGAACGCGATGCTCGGCCGGCTGCAGCAGGCGTTCGGCCATCTGTCGCAATTCAGCGCCGATCTCGCGCACGATCTGCGCACACCGCTGAACAACATGCGCGGTGCCACCGAAGTCGCGCTCGCACGGCCGCGTGCCGTCGCCGAATACCAGGCGCTGCTCGAATCGAATCTCGAGGAGTACGACCGTCTCGCACGGATGATCGAGAACGTGCTGTTTCTCGCGCGTGCCGAACATCCGGGCTTCGTCACGCGGCAGCGCGCATTCGACGTGCGCGACGAGCTCGCACGCATCGCCGGCTATTTCGAAGGGCTTGCCGACGAAGCGGGTTCCACGCTGCACGTCGACGGAAGCGGGCATCTGACCGCCGATCTCGAACTGTTCCGCCGCGCGGTCAGCAATCTGCTCGCGAACGCGCTGCGCTATACGCCGGCCGGCGGCACGATCGCGCTGCGTGTCGACGAGACCGACGACGCGGTGCACGTGAGCGTCGCCAATCCCGGCGAGCCGATCGATCCCGCGCTGCTGCCGCGCATCTTCGACCGCTTCGTGCGCGGCGATCCGGCACGCAGCGGCGGCGTGCCGGGCGGCGCGGCCGGTCTCGGCCTCGCGATCGTCCGCTCGGTGATGGACTTGCACGGCGGCACCGCGCGCGTCGAAAGCGACAGCAGCGGCACGCGCTTCATCCTCACGTTCGTCAAGCATCCGGCTTCGTAGCGGCTGCACCGCTCGCGGCGTTCGCCGCGTTCGCCGCCGCGTCGGCGCCGGCGTGCCAGCCGCCGCCGAGCGCCTTCATCAGCGCGACCGCCGCTTCCATCCGGCGGGCCGCGATCTGATCGGCGAGCCGGCGGTTCGTCAGCGCGATCGTCTGTGCGGTCACGACATCCAGATAGCTGACGGCGCCCGCTTTGAAGCGGTTCGTCGTGAGCCTCAGCGACAGGTCGGCCGCATCGGTCGCGCGCTGCTGACTGCGCGCTTCGGACGCGAGCGCGTCGAGTGCGGACAACTGATCCTCGACCTGCTGAAACGCGACGAGCACGGTTTGCCGATAGTCGGCGACGGCGCCGTCGTACTGCGCATGCGCGCCGCGCAGCGACGCGCTGCGGCGGCCGCCGTCGAACAGCGTGCCGGCGAGCTGCGGGCCGAGCGACCAGAACAGGCTCGGCGCGGACAGCCACGGTGCGAAGAAGCCGCTTTCGAGCCCGGCGCTTGCCGACAGCACGAGATCGGGGAAGAACGCGGCGCGCGCTTCGCCGATTTGCGCGTTCGCGGCCGCGACGCGGCGCTCGGCCGCCGCGATGTCGGGCCGCCGTTCTAGCAGCTGCGCCGGCACGCCGGCCGGAATCGCCGGCACGTCGAACGTCTGCACGCGCGGCGGCAGCGCGAACGTCGACGCGCTTTCGCCGACGAGCGTCGCGATCGCGTGCTGCAACTGCGCGCGAGACGCATCGATGTCGGTGTCCTGCGTGCGCGTCGATTCGAGCTGCGTCTGCGCCTGCGCGACCGCCGACGCGTCGATCGCACCGGCGGCGAGCTGCTGCTTCAGCAGCGTCAGCGCGTCCGTATACGCGCGAACGGTATCGTCGAGCAGCTGCTTCTGCGTATCGAGCGAGCGCAGCGCGAAATAGTCGGTCGCCAGTTCGGCAGTGACCGACAGCTTCACGGCTTCGAGGTCGGCCGCGCTCGCGTCCGCATTCGCCTGCGCGCCGGCCACTGCATCGCGCACGCGGCCGAACACGTCGGGCTCCCAGCTTGCGGCGACGCCGGCTTGATAGTCGGGCGTCGTCTTGCCCGCGAGCGACGAGCCGAGCCGGTTCTGCGACACGCGCGCGCGGCTCTGCGCGACGCCGGCCGTGATCGTCGGCAGAAAGCCCGCATGCCGATAGTCGACCATCGCGCGCGCCCGTTGGAGCTCGGCAACGGCTTGCTTCACGGTCTGGTTCGACACGTCGACGCGCGCTTCGAGCGCGTTCAGATCGGCGTCGCCGAACACGGTCCACCACGCGCCGCGCGGTGCGGCATCGGCGGGTGCGGCGACGTCCCAGCCGGCCTGCGCGCCCGCATAGTGCGCGGGCACCTCGACCGAAGGGGGCGAATAGGGCGGCAGCGTCGAACAGCCGGCGAGCACAGCGGCGATGCCGAGCGCGACGACGCGGCGCGCGAACGGGAGCGGAGAAAGGATGCGCATGGCAGGCACCTCGCAGGTTGTCGTCGATGGGTCAGTTGCGCGCGGGCACGGCAACCTGCGCGGCCGCGGCGGCCGCGCGCATCGCGCGCACGTTCGCGTTCGACGCCGCATTGGCCGCAGCGGTCGGCCGAGCGTGAGCCGACGACGACGCAACCGGCACCGCTTCATGTGCGGTCGACACGATCTTTACCGCTTCGCCGGCCGTGATCGCATCGCCCGGGTTGTCGATCACGCGGTCGGTCGCCGCGAGCCCGGCGACGATCTCGACGCGCGTGCCGAAGTCTCGGCCGATCTGCACGGTCTTCAGCGCGGTGCGTCCGTGCGCGTCGACAGTCGCGACGGTCACGCCATCCGGACGAAACAGCAGCGCGCTGACGGGCAGTTCGAGCGCGGGCGCCGCGCTCGGCACGACCAGATGCGCCTGCGCATATGCACCGGGCATCAGCGCGCCGTCGCGGTTGTCGACGTCGATCTCGACGCGCAGCGTGCGCGTGACGGGATCGATCGCGCCCGCGGTGCGCGCGACGCGCGCGGGAAAGCGCCGCCCCGGATACTGCTGCGTGGTCAGGTAGACCGGCGTGCCGGCCGATACGCCTGCCGCGCTGTCCTGCGGCACGTCGACGAACACGCGCAGCGTGTCGGTCTGTTCGAGATGAAACAGTTCGCCGGACAGCCCCGGGCTGCCCGGCGTGCCGCCGGCCGTGACGAGCGTGCCGACGTCGACGTTGCGCGCGGTGATCACGCCGTCGAACGGCGCGGCGACCGATTCGTACGACACGAGTTCGGCGAGATGCGCGACGTTCGCCTGCGCGGACGCGAGCATCGCGCGCTTCGCGTTCATGTCGGCGACTTTCGTGTCGGTGTCCTGCTGCGATACCGACTGCGTTTTCAGCATGTCCTGCCAGCGCTGCGCGGTCGATTTCGCATAGTCGTAGTTCGCCTGCGCGCTCGCCGCGTCGGCGCGTGCCTGCCGCAGCTGTGCGTCGAGATCGGGCGCCGCGATCTGCGCGAGCGTCTGGCCCGCCTTCACGTGCGTGCCGAGATCGGCACTCCAGTGTGCGATATAGCCGCTCGTGCGCGCATAGATCGACGCCTCCGCGTACGGCATCACCGCGCCGGGCAACGTAAGCGTCTGATCCGCAGGTGCGGCGCCCGGTACGATCACGGACACGGGCAGCGCCTGCTGCGCGGCAACCTGCGTGCGTTGCGCGGCGCGCGCATCGATCCGCGGCACGATGCCGATCGCGAGCAGCGCGGCGGCGGCCGCGATCGCGGCAAGCGGCAGCGCGACGCGGCGCCGGCGGTGCGACGGCGGTGCATCGGGAAGTGCGCCGCGTGCGGCGGCAGCGGGTTGGTGCGCGTCGGCGGGCGGCGCGAGCGGTTCGAGGGTCGGGTCGGTCATGAGGAATTCCCCAGTCGGTCGATTCGAATGGAAAGGGCGGGCAGCCGCGTTCAGCGCAGTGCGGGCGTGTCGGGTGTGGCGCGTTCGGCGGCCGCCGCGCGGCGCCGTGCGAGCCACGCGTGGACGAAGCCGAACAGCACCGGGACGAACAGCAGCGTCGACAGCGTGCCGAACGCGAGCCCGCCGATCACCGCGCGTCCGAGCGGCGCGTTCTGCTCGCCGCCGTCGCCGAGACCGAGCGCCATCGGCAGCATGCCGATCAGCATCGCGAGCGCCGTCATCAGGACCGGACGGAAGCGGCTGAAGCCGGCTTCGAGCGCGGCCTGCCACGGCGACGCGCCGCCGGCAAGCTGTTCGCGCGCGGTGTTCACGACGAGAATGCTGTTCGCGGTCGCGATGCCGATGCACAGGATCGTGCCGGTCAGCGCGGGCACCGACAGCGTGGTGCGCGTGACGAACAGCATCCATGCGATGCCGGCGAGCGACGCGGGGAGCCCGCCGACGATCACGAGCGGGTCGAGCCACGACTGGAAGTTCACGACCATCAGCAGATAGACGAGCGAGATCGCGAGCACGAGTCCGCCGAGCAGGCCCGTGAACGATTCGTGCATCGCCTGCACCTGGCCGCGCAGCACGATCGACGAGCCGGGCGGCAGTTGCGCGCGCGCGTCGTCGACGAGCTTCGTCACGTCCGCGGTCACGCCGCCGAGATCGCGCCCCTGCACCGACGCGAAGATGTCGAGCACCGGCTGCACGTTGTAGTGCGACACGACGGCCTGCTGCGTCGCACGCGAGAACGTGCCGAGCGCGCCGAGCAGGTTCTGCGCGGGCGCACCGGCGGCCGGGCCGCCGGCCGGCGTCTGCGGCGCGCGCGCGGCGCTCGTCGGCAGCGGCACGTTCGCGAGCGCCTGCAGCGAGTTCACCGTGTACTGCGGCGTCTGCACGAGCACCGGATAGCTGACGCCGTTGCGCGGATCGAGCCAGAAGTTCGGCGTCGTCTGCGAGCTGCCGGACAGCGCGATCAGCAGGTTCTGCGCGACGTCGCGCTGTTGGAGGCCGGCCTGGATCGCCTTCGTGCGATCGACGTTCACGTCGATCGCGGGCTCGTCGCCGGGCTGCTGGATGCGCGCGTCGACGAGCCCGCGCACGCCGCGCAGCTTCGCGAGCAGTGCATTCGCGACCGCACGGTTCCGGTCGAGCTTGTTGCCGACGATCTGGATGTCGATCGGCGCAGGCAAGCCGAAATTCAGGATCTGGCTGACGATGTCGGCCGGCAGGAACGCGAATGTGACGCCGGGGAACGACTGCGCAAGCACGTTGCGCAGCGTCGCGACATACGCGGCGGTCGGCGCGTGATCGGGCTTCAGGGTGATCATCACGTCTGCGTCCTCGCTGCCGATCGGGTCCGACGAGTCGTACGTGAGGTTGATCCCGCTCACCGGCACGCCGATGTTGTCGAGCACGCCCGCGAGTTCGCGCGGCGGAATCACGGTGCGGATCTTCGCTTCGACTTCATCGGTGAGCCGCGCGGTTTCCTCGATCCGCGTGCCGGTCGGCGCGCGCAGGTGCAGGCGAATCTCGCCGGTGTCGACCGACGGGAAGAAATCCTGCCCGGCAAATGCATACAGGCCGGTCGACGCGATGCACGCGAGCAGGAACGCGGCCGCGAAGCGGCGGCGTCGCGCGATCGCCGCGGACAGCAGCGCGCGGTAGCGCAGCCGCACGGCCTCGAAGCGGTGTTCGAACGCGGCCTGGAACCGCGCGAGCCGCGCGAACATGCCGCGCGGTGGCCGGCCCTGGCGCTTCGCGCGCATCAGTGCCATCGCGAGCGTCGGCACCAGCGTGCGCGAGAAGAAGTACGACGCGATCATCGCGAAGATCACGGCCTCGGCGAGCGGCACGAACAGGTAGCGCGCGACGCCGGTCAGCAGGAACATCGGCACGAACACGATGCAGATCGACAGCGTCGACACGAAGGTCGGCACCGCGATTTCGCCCGCGCCGGTCAGGATCGCGTCCTCGAGCGGCGCACCGAGTTCGAGATGATGCGTGATGTTCTCGATCGCGACGGTGGCGTCGTCGACGAGGATCCCGACCGCAAGCGCGAGCCCGCCGAGCGTCATGATGTTGATCGTCTGGCCGAGCGCCGACAGCGCGAGCAGCGACGTCAGCACCGCGAGCGGAATCGAGACCGCGATGATCAGCGTCGCGCGCCAGCTGCCGAGAAACAGCAGGATCATCAGCGCGGTCAGGCACGCGGCGATCAGCGCTTCGCGCACGACGCCCTGCACCGCCGCCTTCACGAACACCGACTGATCGTCGAGCGGCGCGATGTGCAGCGCCTTCGGCAGTCCGGCCTCGATCTTGGGCAGCATCGCCTTCACCTGGTCGATGATCGTCAGCGTCGATGTGCTGCCCGTCTTCTCGACCGTCAGCAGCGCCGCGCGCCGGCCGTCCGCACGCACGATGTTGGTCTGCGGCGCATAGCCGTCGCGGACGTGCGCGACGTCGCGCACGTACACGACGTTGCCGCCGACCGTCCTCACCGGCAGGTTATTCAGTGCGGCGACGGTCTGCGTGCTGCCGTTCATCTGCACGTTGTATTCGCGCGTACCGATCTTCGCGGTGCCGCCCGGCAGGATGAGGTTCTGCGCGTTGATCGCGTTTACGACGTCGATCGGCGCGAGCCCCTTCGCCTGCAGCGCGCGCGTATCGAGATCGACGACGATCTGCCGGATCTTGCCGCCGAACGGCAGCGGCACGGCGGCGCCCTGCACGGTCGCGAGCTGCGTGCGGATGAAGCTGTTGCCGAGGTCGTACAGCTGCTGTTCGGCGAGCGTGTCGCTCGACAGGCCGAGCTGCAGGATCGGCACCGTCGACGCGTTGTACGTGATGATGTTCGGCGGCAGCGTGCCGGGCGGCAGGATCCGCAGGATCGACGCCGCATTGCTCGCGGCTTCGGCGATCGCGCGGTTGATGTCGGCGCCCGGGTGGAAAAAGATCTTCACGACCGACACGCCGTTCAGCGACTGCGACTCGATGTGCTCGATGTCGTCGACGTCGGACGTGAGCGCGCGTTCGTAGTTCGACGTGATCCGCTTCGCCATGTCCTCGGCCGAGAAGCCGTTGTACGACCACACGATGCTGACGACCGGAATGTCGATGCTCGGAAAGATGTCGGTCGGCGTGCGCAGCAGCGCGAGCGGTCCAGCGATGAAGATCAAGAGCGCGAGTACGACGAACGTGTAGGGCCTGCGCAGCGCCAGCCGGACGATCCACATGATGTTGCTCCTCGATGCAGGGCTCGGATTCGCATTCGTTGCGACAAGCGTGCAGTCTGCCGTCGCGGCGTTGACCCGTCGCTGACCCGAAGATTACGAAGCCGTTATCTGTGCACCCGGGCCGAGGATCTCGAATTTGGCGTTTGCCGATCGGTGCTGCGCGCGTACGCGATGGCCGAACGCGTTTCGTCGCCCGGGCAATGCGGAGCACCCGCACGGCAACACGGCGCCGCCCTCGCGCCGGTGCCGACAGCCGCGCATCGCTTCGTCCATAATGTCGAACCCCGACCATCCGCCTGTGCCGACGATTGCCAGGAGCTTGACCGATGTCGTTGCGCACCGATGCAGACTTCTTCCTTCTTCTCGCCGACTCGTATTGCCGGCTTCTGAACCGGCCGCTCGTGCCTGACGGCCTGAACGCGGCGGACGGCGCCGCATGGCTGTACGACGCCGCGCCGTTCGGTATCCTCGCGCACGACACCTCGGCCGATCCGGTGTTCGTGTACGGCAACAAGCGCGCGCAGGCGATCTTCGAATATGGCTGGGACGAACTGACCGCGTTGCCGTCGCGGCTGTCGGCGGAACCGATGGAGCGGCGCGAGCGGCAGTCGTTCCTCGAGAAGGTCGCGCGCGACGGCTTCGTGTCCGACTACCGCGGCGTGCGCGTGACGAAGTCCGGCAAGCGTTTCTGGATCGAGCGCGCGACCGTGTGGCAACTCGTCGACGCGGGCGGCATCGTGCGCGGCCAGGCCGCGATGATTCCGCAGGTGCGCACGATCGACCCGGGCGCATGAGCGCATGAACGCATGAACGCACGACGGCGACGCGGCGGCGCGCGGATAACACCACCGTAATGAAAGGCTCACCTTCCGGAAAGCGCGTGAATCGCAGAATGAACCGGACTCTTCATCGCATCGATGGGGAGCGGAAGTCCGGCTTCGTCAGCGGACGCGAACACGTCATTTTCAAAGGTGAACATCATGAACAGCTGGATCCGTGCAGTCGTGCTTTCCTGTGCATTGAGCGCGCCGCTCGTCGCATTCGCGCAAACCGCCAACGGCCCCGTCACGCGGGCCGACGTGCGCGCCGATCTGGTGCGCGTCGAGCAGGCCGGCTACCGGCCGGTCGGCACCGATCCGTCCTATCCGGACGACATCCAGGCCGCCGAGGCGAAGGTCGCCGCGCAGCAATCGCAAGCGGCGGCCGCACAGCCGAACGCCGGCGCGAACGCGCACGTCGCGTTGGTCACATCGGTCGCGTCGGTCGACACGCAGCGTCCGTACGAGCATCACTGAGCCGGTGATGCGTGTCGTACGACCGACCGCGCGCGTTACGCCGCGCGGTCCATCGAACGCCGCTCACGCGGCGGACAGCACGACCGACACGCCCGTTGCCGTGTACACCGGCGTTGCGTGGAACCCGTCGACGATCACCGTCGAGAATTTCGCTGCCGCCGCCGCGCCGTCGACCAGCGCGATCGTATCGCCGGCCTTCGGCGCATAGCCGTTCACGAATTTCACGCGCAGCGTGCCGCCCGCGATCGTCAACGGGCCGCCGACGCGCAGACGCCCGCCGCCGTTGCCGTCAATGTCGAGTTCCAGCGTCGCGCCGTCGAGCTGCGTATAGCGCGTCGCGATCGTCACCGGCGCGGCCGCCGCGATCCGCACGCTGCCGCCCGTGCCGACGTACACGTCGCCGCTGCCGAACGCGGACGCCGATGCGGCCGTGAGCGTGCCGCCGGCGACCTGCGTGCCGCCGGCATAGCGGTTGTTGCCCGCAAGCGTGAGCGTGCCGCTGCCTTGCAGCGTCAGCTTGCCGGCGCCTGCGATGTCGTTGCGCCACACGTCGGCCGCGTTCAGCCCGCCTTTCGATCCGTCCATCGACACGGTCACGTTGCCGTTGAACGCGCCGTACCCGTCGGCGGCGGCGAACAGGTTCAGCCGGCCCCAGCCTTCCGCATCGTCCATCACCGGATAGCCGGACGGCATTTCGGTGGTCTTCAGCACGACGCGGCGCTGGTCCGCGCTCAGATACGGGAAGCGCGTCAGCAGCAGGATCTCCGCGCCCTTCGGCACGACGGGCGGTGCATCGGTCGGCTCGATCGGCGCGAAGCCGAACGTCATCCGGCGCAGGAATGCGGCCTTGTTCGTCGCATAGTCGGCGAACCGGTCGGTGGCCGCGGTGCCCGAATGCGCGAACGCGGCGAAGGTCGCGTCGGTCGTGCCGGTGAGCTGCTGCAGCGTCTGGTGCGCCTGCGCGTACGCGGCCTGCGCATCGTTCGCGTACACGGTGAGGTTCGCCGCGCTGACCGCGAGCGCGAGCATGCGTCCGCCGATCACGTCGAGCGGCGAGTGCATGCCGGCGAGGATCCGGTTCTCGCCGAGTTCCAGCCCGCGGCCGACCATTTCCTGGAAGCGCTCCGGCACGAGCCACGCCATCGTCACCGCATCGCGCACCGCTTCGGCCGTGTGGCCGCTGACGAAACCGCCGTCGGTCGCGGGCGTCGTGCTTTTCGCCGGCACGAGCGTCGGCGCGACGACGACGCTCGAGCTCCAGCGGTACGGCCGTGCGTATTTGTAGAAGCGCTTCGCCGGCTCCGTCGACGCGTTGCTGCCCATTTCGTTCAGCAGATCGACCACTTTGCCGAAACCGGCGTTCGCGGTGCCGCCGACGCCGACGTTGTTGCCGGTGTCGTTGTACAGCACGGTCGTCGCGTCGGCCGGCACGCTCGTGATGCTCGTCGTCTGCTGTGCCGCGGTGTGCCACGCGGCGGTCAGCGGTCCCATCCCGTCGGTCACGCTGTACCCTTTGCCGCGCCGGTCGTCGAAGTACGCGGCGTCGGCCTGCTGCGGCGTGCGCGCGGTCGTCGCATCGATCACGTATTGCACGTTCGCGGACAGCACCGCCGCGTTCAGGATCGTCCCGCACGGCGTGCCGCTGTCGGGCAGCCCGGAGCACGTTGACGGCGAGATCGCGGGAAACGCGCCGTCGGCCGGCGCGCTGACGCCCGCGTCGACGAGCATCGTCGACGGCTGCCACAGGTCGAGGAAGCGGCTCAGCACGCGCACGGCCGCGTTCGTCGACAGCGTCGCGTAGCGCGCGTCGCCGCGCTGGTTGGTCGCGATGGTGTCGACGAACGCGGGCACGCTCGGCACCGGCGCGCTGTCGACGAAGCCGGGATCGGGCGGCGGCGCCGGTACGGCCGCCTGCGGCGTGTCGGTGGCGACGACATCGTCGCCGCCGCCGCACGCGGCAAGAACGATCGCACTCGACAGCGCGGCCACGTGCAGCGCGAAACGATTCGATGACGCGAACATGCAGCACTCCATCCTGAAAGCCGAAGATGGCGAATTGTCGGGATCGATCGTGACGTGGCCGTTACGGATTTGTTGCGCGTCGTGCCGCCGTGCGGTGCATCGCGCGACGCGGCGCAGTCGCCGTGCGGCGTGCGAGGGTGCGCTGTGCGGGCGCTAGACGATCGCCGGTTCGGCTGGCGCGGCGGTTTCGACGTCGGCGTGGCACACGCGATTGCGGCCGCGGTGCTTCGCCGTATACAGCGCACGGTCGGCGCGACGCGCCAATGCATCGGCCGATGCCGCACGCGCGCGGTCGGCCGTCGCGCAGCCGATGCTGACCGTGAACGCGGGCACCGGATCCGCAAATCCGTCGAGCCGGTTGCGTTCGACGTCGCGGCGGATCGCGTCCGCGATCTGCATCGCGCCGCGCGCGTCGGTATCGGGCAGCACCGCGACGAATTCCTCGCCGCCGTATCGCGCGGCGACGTCGCCGCGCCGGCATACATGCGCGCGAATGCAGGCGGCGAGAAAGCGCAGCGCCGTGTCGCCGTGCGCATGCCCGTAGCGGTCGTTGTACTGCTTGAAGCGATCGGCATCGATGAACAGCACCGACAGGCTGCCGCCGTCGCCGCGCTGCAGCCGCGCGCACGCGTCGACGAGCATCGCATCGAGCGCGCGGCGGTTGTGCAGGCCCGTCAGCGGATCGGTGCACGCGAGGTCGGTCAGCCGCTGCTGCTTGCGCAGATTGTCGCGCAACGCGAACGCAAGCAGCCAGACCACCGCGCAGAACAGCGCGCAGATCACCGACGCCGACACGCCGACCGTCCACGACAGCCGCGTGATGCCGGCCAGCACGTCGCGCTCGGCCGGCGCGACGACCGCGATCAGTGGCGTGCCGGGCACGCGCTGGAACGTATACAGACGCAACGTGCCGTCGATCGACGAATGCGCGGCATAGAACCCCGACTCGCGGCTCACCATGCGCTCGAACGACTTCGCGCGGCGCAGGCGCGTCATCTGATGCTCGCTGAGCGGCGGGTTTCTCGCGAGGATCGTGCCGTCCGCGCGCAGGATCGCCGTGACGCCGTGCGGCCCGACGTTCAGCCGCGACAGCAACTGGCCGAAGTACGCGAGGTCGATCGCGACGACGGCAATGCCATCGAACGTATGGTCCGGCCGCTCGATGCGCCGCGACAGCGCAATCGATTCGGCGCCGCCGCGCGAGCGTGCGCGATACGCTTGCGACACGTAAAGCCCGACGCCGTCCGCCTCGCGATGGACGTTGAAATAGTCGCGATCGCTGAAATCCCAGCGATGCGACGAACTGCAGCATCCGTCGATCAGCCGGCCGTACCGGTCCGTCACGCCCATTCCCGTCACGTACTGCGCGGCCGTGCGCTCGAACAGCAGGTCGTGCCGCAAGCCGGCGTCCATGCGTCGCACGGCCGGATTGCCGAGGTCGGACGCCAGCGCGACGAGCGCGGCGTTCGACGTTTCGACGGTCCGCGCGATCTCGCTGACGAGCACCGCGGCGACGTTGCGCGACGTTTCATGCGCATGCTCGACGACTTCGCTGCGCGCGGCCCACAGCGTGAGCGCGCTGATCGCGAGCGCGGCCAGCGACATCAGCGTGCCGAGCGCGCCGACGAACAAGGTGTGGCGCCCCGCCCAGTCGGCGATTTTCTCGATTGAAGTGGAGGCAGACATGCTCGCGCGTGTCGTGCCGGCCCGCACAACGCGCACGGTCGGCATCAAAATCCGGGTTAACGGCAGTGGCGCGAAGAAATGGAGGCCCGGCGCGCGGGGCTGGGTCGCCGCAAACGTGTGCGCGGCGATACGGGCCGCGCGATGCGCGCGATCAGGCGCGCGTGCCGGTATCGTCGACGAGGCGCCCGAGGCGCACGACCGTCACGCCGGGCCGCAACTGGCGCAGCGACGGCATCACGAGCACGCAGTCGGGATAGGGCGTGTCGACCGGTTCGCCGTTCGCCGACGATGCCGACCGTCTCGACGGGCAGCGGTGATGTTGTGTTCTGCATGTTCATCCTGCGGAAGACGTGGGAAACGTTCGTTGCGGTCGACGGATACGGCCCCGGCGCGATCGAGTGCGAGGACGTGTGTCGCGTCGCGATCGAGGTATGGCGTTGCAGGATCGTCAGTCAAGCGTCACCACGTATTTGCCTGACGATCGGCCGGACGCCAGCTTTGTCAGCGCCTCGCCGGCGCGAGCGAGCGGCAGCCTGGCGGCAATCCTCGGCTTGACCGCGCCCTGCTCGTACAGTCGGAAGATCGCCTGCTGGACGGCGCGAACCTTCTCGGGTTGCCGATCCCGATAGTCGCTCCATTGCAGGCCGCTGACGGCAATGTTCTTGACGAGCAGATAGTTGACCTTGACCTCGGGAATGCGTCCGGACGCGAAGCCGACCACGACCGCCCGGCCGCACCATGCGATCGCCCGCAACGCGGCATCGAACGCGTCTCCACCGAGCGTGTCCAGCAGCACGTCGACACCGCGATCGACGGTCGCCGCGCGCACCTGCTCGCGCAGCGAATCGCGCAGGTTCGGCGCGGTCAGGTCGATGATGGCGTCGGCACCCGTCTCGGTCGCGACACGGGCCTGCTCGGCGCCGCGGACGGCCGCCAGCGCCCGGCCGCCGAGACTCTTGACGAGCTGGAGCGCCGCGGAGCCCACACCGCCGCCCGCGCCCGTGACGAGCACGGACTCGCCTTCGCAAAATCCGCCACGTTCTACCAGCGCGAAATACGCAGTCTGGTACACGAGCCCCATGGCGGCGGCATCGTCGAAGGGCATCGAATCGGGGAGGACGAAGCACGATCGCTGGTCGACGCTGACCCGCTCGGCGAATGCACCGTACTCCATTTGCGCGACCACGCGATCGCCGGGTCGGATGTGCGTGACGTTGCGCCCGACGGCACGCACGATGCCGGCCGCGTCCTTGCCCGGTGCGAACGGACGCTCGGGCAGCACCTGATACGTTCCGCGTACGACGAGCAAGTCCGGATAGTTGACGGCCGCGGCGCGCACGTCGATCAGGACGCTGTCGTCACCGACGTGCGGATCGGGCAACTCGCCGAGTGTCAGCTGTTCCGGTTCGGTGAATGCGTGGACCACGATTGCTTTCATGTCCGTACCCTCACCGGTTCAACAGCGCATTGTCGGCCCCAAGGGCGGGCGAGGGCCGATCGCGGCATGGATCGCGGAAGGGTGCGGCTACCGGCACCGGCAGAGCAGGCAGCGTGCTGCCGGCTGCCGTGCGCACCGTACGATCGAATACGCCGCGCGAAACGAAATGCGGATCGCGGCAGGCCTCCTCGAGGCTCACGACGCGGCTCGTGCAAACGTCCTGACCGGCGAAACGGTCGAGCCAGTCCGCGAGCGGACGCTGCGCGATCGCATCGGCCACCGCGTCGGTCGCCTCGGCGGGAGACAGCCGGGCCAACGCCTCCGCATCCAGCCCGACGAGCGCGACGAAGTTGCTCCAGAACTTGTCCTCGATCGGTGCGGCCGCGAGAAAGGCATCGTCGGCCGTGCGATAGATCTGGTAGCGCGGCGATCCGCCCGTCACGAGTTCCGACGCGGGTCGCGGCCAGCGGCCGCGTGCGCCGCTGCCGAGGCCCCAGTACAGGAACGTGAAGAGGTTGTCGGCCATCGCTACGTCGAGATGGCAGCCCTGGCCGGTCTGGTCGCGCTGCCGCAGCGCGAGCAGGATGTTCATCATGGCCGGATACGCGCCGCCTGCGACATCCGCAATCAGCGCCGGTGGCAAGCCCGGCCGGCCGTCGACGCCGGCCGTCAGCGACAGCATGCCGGTTGCCGCGACATAGTTGAGGTCGTGAGCCGCCTCGTGTGCGCGCGGCCCATGTTGTCCGAAGCCCGTGATCGAGCAGTACACGAGCCGAGGGTTGCGTTTGGCGAGCGCGGTATAGCCGAGGCCGAGCCGTTCCATCACGCCGGGGCGGAACTGTTCGATAAGCACGTCGGCCGCATCGATCATCGGCGCCAGTCGCTCGAATGCGTCGGGCGCTTTCAGATCGATGGCGATCGATCGTTTGCCGCGGTTCAGCAATACGAAATTGGTGCTGTCGTCGTCGATCTTCGGTTCGTACGCGCGCATGTCGTCGCCGCGCTCCGGCCGTTCGAACTTGATCACCTCCGCACCGGCCTCGGCGAGCAGCAGCGAGCACAGCGGTCCCGGCAGCAGCGTACTGAAGTCGAGCACTTTGAGTCCCGCGAGCGGTTGCGTCATTGCGCACCTCCGCTCGCCCGTTCGGCAGCCACGCGAGCGCGGCGTGCGGGCGCGTAGGGTGCCTGCCCGAGCGCCCGGTAGAGCGCGTCCGTAATCGAAAAGTGGTGGGCGAGACCGGTGCGTTCGAGCAGCGAGATCGGCCCCTCGGGATAGCCGAGCCCGAGGCAGAGCGTCTGGTCCAGGTCGTCGGCGCTTGCCAGTTTCTCGTCGAGACGCGTCAACGCCGCATTGAAGTACGGACGAATCAGCCGATCGACGATGCGCCCCGGAAAGTCGTTGCAGACGGCAACCACCAGCCCGGAAGCCTCGAACGCGGCCTTGGCGGCATCGATTGCAGCCGTCGACGTACCGGGTTGCCGGACCAGTTCGACGAGCGCACTCGGCTCCGCGTCGCCGAGCCGAAACCGTGCGAACCCGACGACATTGCTGCCTTCGAGCCCGCGACGCTCGCCTGTGTGGACGCCGAGACACTCGGTACCCAGCTCGATGGCGACGAAGGTGCGCGACGCGAGGCCGGTGGACGCCGCATAGGCGCGTCCTGCGTCGGCGCCGACGAACACCAGCGCGTCGCCGCCGGCGCACGCCTGCTCCAGGAACGGGTGCGCGGCAGGGAAGGACCGGCTTTCGCCGGCAGTGACGATCTCATAGCGCATGTCAGGCTCCGAACATCTTGTTGTCGCGGTACACGTGAAAACCCCGGCCGGTCTTCTTGCCGAGTCGATTCGCGGCGATCATCCGCCGCACGAGCGACGGGCAGGCCGCACGAGGCTCGTGGGTCAAGCCGTACATCGCGTCGCACAGCAGCTTCTGCGTGTCCATGCCGACGAGGTCGAGCAGTTCGAGCGGACCCATCGGGTAGCCCAGCGCCGTCTTGATGGCGACGTCGATGTCGGCGGCTTCCGCCACGCCCTGCTCGAGGAGGCGGATCGCATCGTTGTTGAACGGGATCAGAAAGTAGTTGAGGATAAAGCCGGGCGTGTCCTGCGTGGCGACCGGTTTCTGTCCCATCGCTTCCGCGAACGCCCAGGCTCGCCGGAACGTTTCGTCGGAGGTCTCGAGACCGGGCGACATCTCGACCAGCTTCATCAGTTGCGCAGGCAGGCAGAAATGCATGCCGACGAACCGGTCGGGCCGGCCCGATCCGCCGGCAATCTCGGTGATCGAGATCGTCGACGTGTTGGACGCGAACAGCGTCGTCGCCGGGCATATCGTGTCGAGGGCCCGGAAGACCTGATGCTTGACGGCGAGATCCTCGAACACGGCTTCGATCACGATATCGCACTGCGCGAGTCGCGCCAGCTCGGTCGTAGACTGCCAGCGTTCCATGGTCGCGGCAGCGCCGCCCGCGGGCAACTTGCCGCGTTGCTCCGATTTGGCGAGAAAGGCCTCGGTCTGCGTGCGTGCGTTGTCGAGCGCGTCCTGTCGCGCATCGAAGACGATGGTGCGAAAGCCCGCCCGCGCCGCGACGATCGCGATCCCGGCGCCCATCGTGCCCGCGCCGGCGACGCCGACGGTCTGAATGGTTGTCATGAGTGTCTCCTATTTCTTGAGAAAGCTGCGTCCGATCAGCTGACGATGAATCTGGTTGGTGCCTTCCCAGATTTGCGTGATCTTCGCGTCGCGCATCAGGCGCTCGACGCGGTAGTCGTTGCAATAACCGTAGCCGCCGAACAGCTGCACCGCGTCGGTCGTAATGCGCATCGCGGCATCGGACGCCCGCTGTTTCAACACGGACGCCTCGACGCCGAAATCCTGTTCGCCGGCATCGATGCGCGCGCCCAGCTGCCAAAGCAGCGATTCGCACAGGATCAGTTCAGAGGCCATGTCGGCCAGCATGAACTGAATGCCCTGAAATTCGAGAATGCGCTTGCCGGATTGCCGGCGTTCGTTGATGTAGTCGACGGCATCTTCGAACGCGGCCCGCGCGATGCCGAGTGCATGTGCGGCGATACTGGGACGAGACCGGTTGAGCGACCCGAAGAGAATGCGCAGACCGTCGCCCGGATTGCCGATGAGATTGGCACGCGGCACGCGGCAGCCGTCGAACGACAGGCTGGCGGTGCTCGATGCGCGCGTGCCCATCTTGTGCTCGGTTCCGAGCACGCGCAGGCCGTCGGTGCCCTTTTCGAGGATCAGCACGGAGATCGCGGCTTTCGCATCGTCGATCGTCGACCATTTGCCGAACAGCAGATATAGATCGGCGACGTCGCCGTTGGTGATAAAGATCTTGCCGCCGTTGACCACGATGTCGTCGCCATCGGGCGTGAAGGTCGTGCGCATGCCGGTCGCATCCGATCCCGCCGCGCTTTCGGTGATCGCCAGCGAGGCAAGCCCGCCTTCGGCGATGCGCGGTAGCAGCCGGTTCTTCTGCGCTTCGTTGCCGTACTCGATGAGCGGCTTGATCGCATGGAAATTGGTTGCCCAGATGATGCCCGTCGACGCGCATGCCTTCGATATCTCGCGCACGCAAGCCAGATAGCACAGGTAGGAAAGCGGAGCGCCGCCATAGGCCTCGGGGACGAACATCGCGTTGAGTCCGAGTGCGTTGATCGCCCGCAGGTTGTCCCACGGGAACGTGCCGGATCGATCGTATTCGGCGGCACGAGGCGCAAGTTGCGACGCGCAGAGATCCTTGACGCTGTCGAGAATCATCCGTTCTTCTTCGGCAAGCGGGAGGCGTGCGTCCAGCCGTTCCAGAATGTTCATAGAGAGTCCTTGCATCAAAGGGCAATGCCCTGGCCGCCATCGACATAGAAGGTCTCGCCGGTCACGAACGCTGACGGGAGCTGGAACAGGCCGGCGACGAATCGCCCGATGTCGTCCGCCTTGCCGGGGCCACCGAGCGGGATGCGCTTTTTCAGGAACGACTTCAGTGCCCCTTCGTTGAGCTCGTCGCGATTCAGGTCGGTTTCGATGTAGCCCGGCGCGACGTTGACGACCCGGATGCCCTGACGCGCCCACTCGACCGCGAGACAGCGCGACAACGCGCCCACCGCAGCCTTCGATGCGCAATACGCCGCATTGCCCTTGACGCCGAGCTTGTCGTAGAACGAGCCGATGTTGACGATCAGCGATGCACCGGCGTTGCACAGCAGCGGGTAGGCGGCCTGGCTCGCGAGCAGGACCGACGTTGCATTGGTGAACATGACGCGTTCGAAATCTTCGAGCGCAAACGTCGCGGAAGGGCCTTGCAGGTGAATGCCTGCATTGTTGACGAGGCCGACGACAGCCTGCCCCGATGCCTTCGGCACCGACGAGAACGCGGCATGCACGGCCGGTGCGTCGGTGATGTCGCACCGTATCGCCATCATCCTGCGCCGCGCTTCGCCGTCGAGATCCGTCACGTTCGGCAACTCGCCGGACCGGGACAGACACACGACACTGAATCCGGCCATCGCGAGTTCGGCCGCGATCGACGCGCCGATTCCGCGGCTCGCTCCCGTCACGATGACGGTCCCGTTGAGACGATCACGCATCCTTGAACTCCGGCGTCCGTTTTTCGATGAACGCGCGCATGCCTTCGGCCGCGTCGGCGGTCTGGTAGGCGAGCGTCGACAGATCCGCCTCGATGGCGAGGCCTTCGTCGAGCGTCGTCGCGACGCCGCGGGCGACTGCTTCGCGCGCGAATTGGGACGCGCACCGGCTGTAGCCGACGAACTCGGCCATGAATGCCTTGCCAAGTTCGACCGGATCGCCATCCGGCACGATGCGGTTGACGAGCCCCCATCGTTCGGCCTCGGTTGCGTCGACGGTGCGGCCCGACATCACGAGTTCGATTGCGCGTGCCTCGCCAATGAGGCGCGACAGGCGCTGCGTTCCGCCATATCCGGGAATCAGACCCAGTTTGATTTCGGGCAGTCCCATGCGCGCGTGCGACGTCGCGATGCGGAAGGTGCAGGCCATCGCCAGTTCGAGACCGCCGCCGAACGCATATCCGTGGAGCACTGCGACGGACGGGATCGGCAATGCGGCCAGTGTGGCGAACGTACGCTGACCACGCTGCGCGCCGCGACGCTGATCCATCAGCCCGCGATCCATCAGTTCCTTGATATCGGCACCGGCGCAAAATGCCTTCGGGCCTGCGCCCGTCACGATCAGCGCGCGCGCAGCCGACGCGGCAACGTCGTCGAGCGCGCGGGCGAGCGCGTCGATCATCGAAAACTGCAATGCGTTGTGCGCGTCGGGCCGATTTAGCGTCAGCAGCGCGTAAGGCCCGGAAAAATCGAGTTCGATTGCCATGTTCAGACTCCTGCGGTAACGGGGGCCTTGTATCGGACCGAGACGGGCTTCAACTCGCCGCGTAACGTCATCTCGACCAGATCGCGCTTGAGGATCTTGCCGCTGGCGGTAAGCGGAAACGCATCGAGCGGCAGGTAGTACTCGGGCATGTCGTATTTCGACAGCCCGCAGTTGGCGAGGTGGGCCAGCATGTCGTGCGGATCGAGATGCTGGCCCGTACGTACGATCACCGACAGGCAAACCTTCTCGCCGAGCCGCTGATCCTGTACCGGATACGCGGCCGCGCGCTCGACGAGCGGATGACGCATCGCCAGTTCCTCGATCCGCGCGGGATGGATGTTGTGCCCGCCGCGAATGATCAAATCCTTTTTGCGACCGACGATCACGAGACAGCCGTTGTCGTCGAGCATGCCGAGGTCGCCGCTCATGAACCAGCCGTGAATGTTGAAGGACGTTTCCGTCGCGACCTGATTGCTGAAATAGCCGAGCATCAGCAGCCCGCCACGGCCGCCGATTTCGCCGATCTCGCCGGGCTCCGCTTCGACGTCCGAGTCGTCCTGTTTCCACAGGCGGACTTCGTAGCCGCGGCACGCGCGCCCGCATGTCGAAACGATGGTGTCCGGCGTGTCGTTCGGGATGGTGTAATTGTGCGAGCCGTTTTCAGTCATGCCGTAGACGTTCTGCGGAGTCACGCCGAGACTGAGAAACTTTTGTGCGACTTCCCGGGGAATCGCGGCGCCGGCCATGTAGAACGTGCGCACGTCGCCGAGCGCGCGCAGGTTGCGATCGCGCACGGCCTGCAGGATGTCCATCGCATGGGTCGGCACACCCATCACATAGGTCGCGCCGGTTTCGAGAATCCAGTCGAGTGCGTGCTTGCTGCCGCGCAGGTTCGTCATCACCAGCTCGAGACCGGCCACGAGCATCTGCTCGATCGCAACCGTCGCGATGTGATGACTCATCGGACTGAGCGTGAGGAGCGTCGTATCGGACGTGTGCCCCCAGTCCTCGACCAGTGCACGGCCGTTGGCCAGCAACGTGTTGTCGCTGTGCATGACGCCTTTGGGCTGCCCCGTCGTGCCGGACGTAAACGCGAGGTAGACGATCTTGTCGGGATTCAGGTCGGGCGGCGCGACGGCCGCCGGCGGCTGGCGTTCCGGAAACGGCAGGGCGCCGGCCAGGTCGGCCGGCCGATCCCGCAGCGGATCGGGAAGGGCGAACACCGCAGCGAGCGTCGGGATCTCGTCGATGCGCGCGAAGATCGAATGGCGATCGGCGTCTGCACCGTATCCCGGCATCGCGAACAGGGCGCGGCATTGCGTGCGGTGCAACAGCGTGCGGATCTCCTCGACCGTGTAGTTCTGGTGAAGCGAAGGGCAGCAGACGTAGCCGTTCCGCGAGCAGGCGAGAAAAACGATCGCGGTATGGACGACGTTGGGCAGCCAGATGCCGACGCGATCGCCCGGTTTCAGGCCCTGCCGGTGAAGCGCTTCGGCGACGCTGTCGACCCAGTCGACCACTTCGCGCCACGTGAGGCGCACGTCGGCATCGCGCAACGCGCAGGACGTCGGACGTTCGCGCGCATGCCGGCGGGCCAGCGTGTAGAGCGTCTCCTGCTGCCATACGCCGGACAGGTAGTAGTCGCGCGCGTTCTGCGGATTGTGAAGAGTCAGGATGTTCTGCATGGCGTCATCCGCGCATCAGTGCCCGAACTTGCTCGGGTCCGGCTTGCGGCGCTCCGCGAATGCGGCGGCCAGTTCGTCGTGCTCCGCGGTGTCGAGATAGCCGCGCAGCAGCAGGTCGTGCGCCATGCGCGACAGACCGCTCACGCCGCCGTGGCGTGCATTGAACGCGCCCTTCAGCGACGCGAGCGCGAATGCACCGCGCTCGGCGACTTCCAGGGCGTACTCGCGCGTCGCGGCCTTCAACTGATCGTCCGGCACGACGCGGTTGATCAGGCCGATCTCGAGTGCCTCGCGGGCACTGATCTTCGGGTTGCGAAACCAGATGTCCTTCGCGCGCTTCTTCCCGACCAGGTCTTCGAGGTACCACGTGCCGTAGCCGCCGTCGAAACTGCCGACCATCGGACCGACCTGCCGGAACACGGCCGATTCCTTCGCGATCGTGAGGTCGCACACGACCTGAAGAACGTTGCCGCCGCCCACGGCAAACCCGTTGACGGATGCGATCACCGGCTTCTGAAGACGGTCGATGCTCTCGTACATTTCCAGCGTCGGCAGCACCCCCGCATAGAGCGTCGTGTCCGGCATGCCTTCCTTGCGGCCGCCCGTGCAGAAGAACTTGTCGCCGGCACCGGTGATGACGACGACGCGCGTCCGTGTTTCGCGCCGGATCGCATTGATGCAGTCGCGCACTTCGTGGCACATCGTCTCGGTGAACATGTTGCCGTCGTCCGGTCGATTCAGCGTGATCGTGCCGATCGGGCCGTCTTCCTCGTAGAGGATTTCCGAGTAGTTCATTGTGTCTCCTGTTCAAACGATTTCTGCGTCGATAAGACCCGCGATGCAAACGGCGGACATGGATAAGTGATCCCGGAGAATGCGCTCGGTGTCCTGGCCCAGGGCCGGCGGCGCACTGCGGTAAACGGCGCTGCCGCCGTCGAAGCGGATGCCGAGGCCGACCTGCGGCACGCGGTCGACCGTGCCCCGGGCCGCGAAGAACATCCCGTCGTCGCGCAGCGGCACGTCGTCGACCAGTTGATCGATCGTGTTGATCGGTCCGGCGGGAATGCGATGTTTCGCGAACAACGGAAGCCAGTGGTCGCGCGATTGCGTAGCGAGCAAGGCCGCGATCGTGGCCACGATGCGCTCACGTGCGTCGCGTCGCTTCGCGTTCGTATCGAAGCCGGACGCGCGGCCGTATTCGGGCTTGCCGACGGCTGCCCAGAACCGATGCCAGATCGCATCGTTGCCGAGGCCGAGCGTGATCGGGAAGTCGGCCGTCTCGAATACCTGATAGATCGCGATGACGGAATCCGTGCCGCCCGAGCGCATCGGCGACTCGCCGGAACCCAGATAAGGCACGATGCGCGGCGCCATGAACCGTGCGGACGTGGCGACCATCGAGATATCGATTTGTTTGCCGGCGCCTGTGCGCTGGCGTTCGAACAGCGCAGCGAGCACGGCCATCGCGATGTCCTGACCGGCGAGCAAGTCGGCCGCGGGCGTGCCGATTTTCTGAGGCGGCCCATCGGCCTGGCCGGTCAGATGCATGATGCCCGAATAGCCCTCTGCGATCAGGTCGTAGCACGGCAGGTCGGCGCGCTCCCCGTGAAGGCCGAAGCCGGTTACGGACGCGTGGACGAGCATCGGATTGATCGCCTTCAACGTCGCGTAGTCGAGTTCGAGCTTTTCCTGTACGCGCTGCGTCGTGTTGACGACGACGACGTCGGCTCGCCGCACCAGATCGTGGGCGATCCGGCGCCCCTCGGAGCGGGTCAGGTCGATCGTCATGCTGAGCTTGTTCCTGTTCATGCTGAGGAACCACAGCGACTCGCCATCGAGAAACGGCGGCCCCCAACTGCGGCTGTCGTCTCCGCCCTGGCGCTTTTCGATCTTGATGACCTCGGCGCCGAGATCGGCAAGCAGCAGCGTGCCGTACGGGCCGGCGACCGAGGTCGTGAAGTCCAGCACCCGTACGCCGTGCAGGCATGTCAGCCCGGGCCCGGAAGCCACGAGGGGAAGTGTATTCAGTGCGTCCATTGCGATCGAGTTCTGATGGGTGCGTCTCTCGATGCAACGACCGTGCCAAGCGAGTGGCGTGGAGTTTGCTTGCTCCGTATACGAACGCGCGCAGCGTCAATGTGGACGGGCGTCCCGCACGCGCTTGCGTCGCGGCGTGAGGGTCGGCGCACGATCGTCGACTTGGAATCGGACTGTATTCATGCTGTACTTGACGCAGTACCCGACAACAGATGTGTAGCCGACAAATACACTTCGGGGTAAACCCAGCCCCTTGGCATGGTGGGAGACATGAAACGCGAATCTGAAGGCATTCTCGTGCTGGACGACGACGGGAACACCACGTTTGCAAGCGGTCTCGGTCGAGATGCGCTGGTCTCGACGTCGCTCGGCCGACTTTGGCGCAACCGCGACCGCACGCCGGTGAAGCGCCTGTCGGCGATGACGGAGTTTGAACGCCCGCTGACGATTGCGGCGATTCCGACACGCGATGCGGTGTGCTTCCTGATCTTTGCACTTCAGGAGGCCGATGCGCTGAGCGAATTCCTCGCAGGGGTGGATCTCGCAGAAGACATCCTCAGGCACTTCATCACCGATCCGTACAAGGCAATGATCGTGGTCGATACGGCCGGCAAGATCGCCTACATGAGCCCGGTCCATGAAAAATTTTTCGGACTGAAACATGGCGAGGCCGTCGGTCGTCACGTGACGGCGGTCATCGAGAACACGAAGCTGCATGAGGTGGTCGCGACCGGGAAAGGGCAGGTCGCGCAATTGCAGGAGATGAACGGAATCTCGCGCGTCGTCTCGCGCCTGCCGATCTTCGATCGCAACAAGCGCGTGGTGGCCGCGATCGGGCAGGTGATGTTCAAGGGCCCCGAGGCGATGCGCGAGCTGACGGCCGAGCTCGCACGCGTGAAGCAGGAGCTCGATTTCTACAAGCGTGAGCTGTCCGGCATCCGCAACCGCAGCTATGGGCTCGATCAGATCGTCGGGAGCAGCGAAGCGGTACGGCGACTCAAGGAGGACATCCTGCGTGTCGCGCCGCTCGATGTACCGGTCCTGCTGGTCGGCGAAAGCGGGACGGGAAAGGAGATGGTCGCGCACGCGATCCACATGCTCAGTCCGCGCAGCGACAAGCCGCTGGTATTGGTGAACGCCGCGGCCATGCCGCCCAACCTGGTCGAAAGCGAACTGTTCGGCTACGAGCCCGGTGCGTTTACCGGAGCGGATCGCAAAGGGAGAAAAGGCAAGTTCGAAGCGGCGGACACCGGCACGCTGTTTCTCGACGAGATCGGCGACATGCCGGTCGACATGCAGGTCAAGCTGTTGCGTGTGCTGCAGGACGGGCACTTCGAGCGCATCGGCGGCGACCGCGCACGCCATTCCGACTTCCGGCTGATTTCGGCCAGCAACCGGGATTTCAAGGCAATGATCGCGAACGCGAGCTTTCGGCTCGACCTCTTCTATCGCATCAGCGCCGTCACCTTGCGCCTGCCGGCGCTGCGCGAGCGGCTCGACGACATTCCGGAGCTCGCCGACACGTTTCTCGAAGCCTTCGCGATTCGTCACGGCGCGCCGAAGAAGGCGATCGCCGACTCCGCCATTCAGTTCCTGCAGTCGCGCGAATGGCCGGGCAACATTCGCCAGCTGCAGCATGCGGTCGAACGCGCCGCGATCTTTTGCGACGGCCCCGTCCTCTCCATCGCAGACTTCGGCAGTCTGGAAGGCGCGATACCTGCGCGGCTCGCCGAGCCCGTGGGCGAGGCACTGGCGGTGCCGAACAAGGGCGCCGTCGAAATGCGGGAAGCGAAGGAGCGTGTCGAGTCCGAACTGATTCGCGACGCGATGCGGCGCACCGGCGGCAACAAAAAGCGGGTTGCCGAGGAGCTCGGCATTTCGCGCTCGTACCTCTACAAGCGCCTGAGCGCGATGGACGACCCGCAATCGGACAAGCCGCTGTCTCCGTAGCAGCACGGCCGCACACGCGGCGGCCGCTCTCTGCCGTTGCCGTCGCGCTCCGACGCGTTACGCCGTCCGTCGCCCGCTGCGCTGCGTAACCGGCAGATCGACGTTGTCCTTGGCCAAGCGAATCGCACTGTCGAAGCTACGTTCGGTCGCAACGTGTCGATGATCGACACTGACGAACCAGGTTTCACCCGAGACGCACCAGCGAATACGCCGTTCTTCAAGCAGCGAAGAGAACCAACGCCAGACCTCTGCATCTTCGTCGTTTGCGGCGCGTGCCGCATTGATTCTGGTTTGCCTCATGTCATCGTAGAGATCCATGCCCACCTCGTCGAACGTGCTCAACGTCGTTGTCCCGATGTTCGTCCAGGCTCGCGGGCTCACAGCTCCGCGTTCTTCGTCTCCGGTCCCATGAGCGCGCCGACGCACGCCACGATGCCGCCGATCACGAGCAGCGCGACCGGTGCATATCGCGACGGGACCAGCGCACCGAGCCAGTTCATGTAGAACGCGTAGAACGACGGAATGATCACCGACAGGCTGTAGCCGACGCCGAATCCCGTGGCACGAACGCCCGTCGCAAAACGCTCGTTGATATAGGTGACGATGACGGCCCATGCCGAACTGACCGTGATGGCGAGCGCGCACACGAGCAAGCCGATGTGGACGAGACTCGCGCCTTGCGCTTCGATCAGCGCACCGAGCAAGATGGCGCCGATCGTCGACGACAGCACGCCGATTGCGGCCAGCATCGTGCGTCTGCCTATCCATTGGCCCACGATTCCGGCACCCACGTAGGCGAAACAGAGCACGGTATAAGCGATCATCAGCGTAGCCGTCATCTCGAATGCGGACAGATGCAGGGTTTTCAGCAGAATGCCTGTCGGCAGGAACAAGCCGACCACGTTTTGCGTGAGCCAGAACCCGGTCATCATCAACAGCACCTGCATCAGGTTGCGAAACTGCTGGCCGCTGACAAGTCGCGTCGCGGAGGTCGCTTCAGGCTGCCGTGCGGATTTTCCCGCCCATACTTCGGACTCGGAGACCTTGCGCACGTAATACACCGCAAGCAAACCGGCCATCGCTGCACCGATGACGAATGGAAGACGCCAGCCCCACATTGCGTAAGGCGAATCGGGGCCGCCGAGCGGGAACAGCGCGAACATCGCCATGGCCATCACGTTGATCGCGACATAGGCCGCCGGAAAACCGGCGAGGATGAGCCCGCCCACGAGCCCGCGCTGCTCCTTTCTCGAGTACTCGATCGCGAGCGGCAGCGCGCCGGTATATCCGCCGCCGAGGAATATGCCATCGACGAACCGCAGGAGGACCAGCAGCCAGTACGACGCGATGCCGATGGAGGCGTAGCCGGGAATGAGTGCAATCAGCAAGGTCGCCACGCCGAATCCCGTCACTGACAGGATCGATGCGGTGCGACGACCGACGCGATCGGCGATGCGGCCGAACAGGATGGCGCCGAGCGGGCGGCCGAGCAGCGTCGTGATGAAGACCAACGACTCGAGGATCGCCTGGTGACCGCCGGACACATTCTTCGGGAGGAAATACGACTGTATCGGCGCAAGAATGATCACCGGCAGATAGATGTCGAACATGTCGATGAACTCGGAAAACACCGCACCCTTGACGGCGCTGTTCCGCTTCTTGTCGAGTGACTGTTCCATCGCGACCTGTGTTGCGTGGCCGGCGCGCACAACTTCGTCCATGCTTGTCTCCAGTTTCATTCTTTGTCGATCCGTCCATGTGTCGGCCGTAAGCGCCGGCATGCCGTCTCGTTGTCGATGTCCGACCGAACGGCGGGCCGACCGGAGCGGCCGTATGTGACGGCAGTGCCGGCGAACCGGCCGGAAAGGCGAAGCGATATTCATGCCAAGGAGTGCGACGCTCACGCGATCGCTTGGCGCGCACGCAAGTCCGTATGGACGACCCGCAGCGATCTATCTTGGCTGCTTCGATCGGCCCGGTGCAGTGGCCGGGGCGAGGACACTTCGTCGATCCTGTGTCTGCCGGATCGACACTGCGCGCAGCCGCCAGGACGCCGTGACGATATCGTCGAATTCTTCACCCGCGGTCGCGCCGCAAGGATGCCTCCGTGTATCACCGCTCGATCAGGCGGCTATTTCGGTTGACATAATGCGTATGATCGTCGGATTTGGTTGTGGCGGCTAAGTTGTAATGTCCGCTTCTGGGGTGCGGCTTAGCCGATGACACTTCGCGGCCGCCATTTGCGCCGCGGCGAATGTCGCCGAAGCGTCAGCGTCCGTGACCGCCCGGCTATCGACGGCTGCTTGCGGAGGAACGCGGTTCGGTGGTGGTGGTGACTTGGCCGGCGTCGGTGATGGCGGCGGCCACGTTCATGCATGTGATGCGCGATTCTCGGCATCGGTGCCGTTTCGCGTGATGCAGCGTAGCGTCCGTTCGGGCCGGTGCCGGGTCGGGCGACTTGCGACTGAGGTCGTATGCTTGCTCTCGGCCGCCGATCAGATCGGTGCTGTCGCCACATTGCACGATGCCGCCAATCGGCGCGACATCACTCTTTACGACGCCGCAGCGTCACACGCTGCCCTAGCTTAGACGGCGCCCAAGGAGTGCTACACAAGGCTCGAAATCAGGTGGCAACCGCACGTCGCACGGTGGCCGTGCCGCGAGATCGGAATGCCGTTGTCCTTCATCGACTCGTCACCTTCTTCAATGACGTTCGGTGACACCTCCGGATGCAGTGGACACGATACGCGGTCGCCCTTACGTGCTACGTAGCGGCCATCGAACTTCATCGATGATGAGCCCGTCTCGACTTTGCCGCCGTGGTCGGTGTCGTCACCTACGCGAATTAGATTCATCATTCTCGATCTCCACGCAAGGTTCTTGCAATCAAGGGCATCTCATTCTCCGTTGGCACCCGCTGTCGCCAACGCATCAAGTCGCCTTCGCATTGCCTTAAGGATGCACGCAGCGTTCGGCCCACACGCATCACGGCCTTCCAGCCAGCGGCGCTGGCTTCGGGCAAGGGAAGCAGTCTGTGAGCCAGAAACCCTTGCTTGCGCCATCATGCGAGCAAAAGATTCTGCGACACTTTGATCAAAAGCCGATAGTTGATACGAGCTGCAAATCGCATGTTCGGTCGCGGTTGACGCTTTCCCGCAAGGAAAGGAAGCCTTAATTGGTGTGTCGGGTGAAATCTTCGTAAGCACGAGAATAGTTTCGTCACGCCAGCGCACGTACATCTTTTGATTATCGGCAAGAACGATCCAAGCGCCGGAGATATTCATTTTGTCGCCCGCACCGCCCGACCGACCAAGATCGCCTTGCCATAAACCTTTCGCACAGATGAGACTGAAGGCTCGGATGTGTTTTGTGCTAGCACTGTCCAGTTTATAGTCCAGAACCGGATCAATATCTCCAGACGCCGGATATTTGTACCCCCCCAAACTTCGGAGCATTAAATCACGAAGAGACGTATTGATGTTCTGTACGGTAGGATTCGCGCAATGATCCGAAAAGTCGTGGACGTCATCTGACACGTCATCATGCGTGAAGTCGAAGATTCGTCCCTTCAAACGTGGATCATCCCACGTGTATTCGGTAGTACGGCCCGACTCCGTATTGAGGTGAACCTCCTCAACCTGCCACTTACCAATAATGTCATTTGGAAGTGGCGCACCAAATGCATTGTGCACAAAAAAAATAAGGGCACAAGCAGCAACAAATAGACGTATTTCAGGGATTTTTCTCATGACTGATTTCACTTCAATAATTCCATTATTTTTTATGCTGTATTGATTGCCCATGAAACTCATACCGACCTGTCGTATAAAGCGTTACCTCGTCTTTACGTCGCTTCACTAGGCCGTCGAAGACTTTACCACCCGAGTACACGTATTGACTAATCTGCGCCATCGCCTCCGGAATTTGACCGCGATTGATCATGTCGGTTACCTTCGTCCAACCGCCGCCGGGATTGTATGCGTAGCTTACGAGTGCGTCGAATTCGGTTTGCTTTAGTTGCACTTTCACAGCTTTATTAACCATTCGAACATATGCAGGAACGGTTTTATGAAGGAGTTCAACTTGCTTATCATTACTTAGATTGACGACATCCTGATTTTTCTTACAGAAATCTCGCGCGGCGTCTTTTTCAAGACCCGCCCCACCAGAGATCGCAGTCGCTGTTGCATCATCCAGCCCAATTGCTTTCATGTCCGCAACAACGCTTTCGGCTGTCCGCGCCTTCATGTCATAACCGGCTCCCAAGGTTACGCCACTTGCGCCGCCCGGCCAGTGCAATCTATTGGTGACTCCTTCGAGATGCTCTTGCATAAAAATAAAATAGATACCGTCATCTGAAATCGTCGTTGCAGCTCCGCCGCTTGCCATAAAATTCCCGATCAACCCAATCGGATGAACGTGCCACGGCGACAGGTCCGCTGGAAATCCATCGACTCCCTTGATTTGCTCCCACCATTGAAGCTTCGCGAGTCGATCAAGCTCGGTCTTCCACAGCTCGGTCTGCTTCTTCATCAGCGGGGTAAGCTCTTCCCACTTGCCAAGGCCGCCGCCCCATTCGGTTTCATTGCGCACCACAAGATGCGAAATCGCCTCGGCCATCCATCGCGTTTCCAGCGCGTGCTTCAGTTCCTGAGCCGTCACCTTGCCGTCATCGTTCGTATCGATTGCCTTTTCGAGCGTCGTGATGAGTTCACCGGCGTTCACCTTTGCCGCCGTCCCCATGAACTCCGTACCCTCTTCGTCAGCGAGATACTGCTCGGTCGCATGCAGAAACCGTTTATACATATCGGCGGGGCTGACGCTACCGTTGTCGACCAAAACGAACCCCGGCCATTCCCACGGGCTTCGAAATTGCACAAGGGGGTTTCCAGTCTCGCATACCCACCCTTGCCGCGCAGAACCGTCCTTCGAACCAATCGTGATATTCCACCAGTGTCGGCCCTTGTCGTCGATCGCGACGTTCTCAGCGCCGAGCTTGTCAAGGTCGGCACGACGATAGACGTCCCGGAAGTCCGCTCCCGGACCAGTCGCTTTCGCACCGTCCAACGGGAAGTTCTGCCACCCCGAAACGTTCCCGGTACTGACGGTGTTTGCCAGACGGCTTTCCACCCACAGCGGTTTGCCAACGTCCGTGAGCGTTTGAGTGCCCTTCTTATGCCCCTTCGCGGGCTGCGTCGTCACGCTCTTGGGCTGCACTTTCACCCACCGCGAAGCCTTTGCGTCGCCTGTCGGCACGAGCTTCAAACCGGCTTGGGTCAGCTGCTGATCCGGCGCGGGTATTTCGCTCACCAGTTTGGCCCCAGGCATGATCTCCAGGAGCGGCTTGTTTTTGTCGTTCAGTTCCTTCGCCCGATTACGGCTTTGGTCAATGAAGTCTTTCAGGTCCGGCCCCGCGAACACTTCGAGGTGCAGCATCGGATAGTTCGCTTGCGGCGGTAGCGGACCTGCTTTCGTGGCCCATTGATACTGTCCGACGTGGGCGATGACTTCACCTGCTTTGACGGGGTGCGGCTCCTTGAGGATCACGACTGAATCGAGCGGGTTCGGATCGACCACCGCGTCCAGTTCCGCTTTGAACAGGTAGCCCCACGGCGCTTGAGGCGATACGGGCTGACCGACAACAGCCGGCAGAATGGTGCCCGACTTCACGGCCTTGATCTTGATCCAATCCGGATGGGCGGGGTCGCCTTCGCCGGCAATCACCTCGGCTCCTTTTGGCAACACTCCGATTACCTTCCCCTTCGGCAAGTCGCGAATGTTCAAACCTGTCTCGGGTGGTGGTGGGGGAAGGCCCGGTGCAGGATCGACGGATGGCAGGTCGTCCAAATGATAATCGGGCAACGCCGGATTCCCGAATGGATCGTTGGACGTGCCCGCCGGGCGCGCGGGTGCCTTAGGCTTGGGTAACGATTGCTTGTCCTTCGCCTTGTCGCCCACGCGATAGTATCGCTCCCCCTCCCAATATGACATCGGCACCGGAAGCAACGGGTCCGGGCGCGAATTGGATTTCGCCTGTTCGATGGCCTTCCGATAGGTCTCCCAATCCATCGTGTGCATGTACAGGCTGAAAAAGACGAGCGGCTTGCCGTCCGCCGGTTTGCTGTCAGCGGGCGGGCTATCGGCTGGCGCAGGCGTAGTACTCGGGGCAGCCGAAGCAGGTTTCGCTGGTTGATTCGGTGCCGGTTTCGGCGGCAGCTTCAGTTCGTGCCGTACCAGCACAAACCCGGTCGAATAGTGCGCCAGCGTGTTGTCCGGGTACGTCGTTTCCTCGTATTTCGTGTTCAGCCGGTACGCGACAATCTTGCCGTCTGCGATCGCGCGCACGCCACTGTCCTGATTCAGCATCTCGGCGCTACCGTGGGAGAAGTGCACGCCGCCGTGCCACATGCCGCTGGCGCCGAGCGGATAAAAACCGTTCTCACTCTTCGCCAGCGCCTTGAAATACGTCATGGGGTCCGTCGCGTCGGCCTGCCCGACGGGCGTAAAAGGATAGGCCCAGTTCAATGGTGTATCGGCGGGCTCGATAGGCTTCTGCGCCGGTTTCGGTGCGGCCGGTGGGTGATGTTTCTTCTTAGGATCCGTCTTGCTCATGATTCCCGACTCGGATTCGGTTTTCAGAATTTATTGTGTTGATGCTATATCCGCCGTACGGCTCAGCCAGAGAACATCGTAAAGCGGCCGCCGTCGGTCGATACCGGCGACGAATGAAGCGGATTCTGTAGAGAGCTACTCGCTGCACCGGCCTTGTCCCAAGTCGCGCACTTCTCGATAATTTGCCCCGACGTCGCGTTCTCGATCATGTTGCCGGTCAACTTGATATACGAGCCGTTCGCCCCGATCCAGATTTCGTCGGCCGACAGAACCATTTTCTTCCCCGCCGTAATTCTCATATCCTGCGAAGCGGCGAAACTCATCGAGCCGTTCTGTGCCTGAAAATCCACCGGGCCAGTCGCCGCATAGATTTTGACGCCGAGCTTTTCCGCAAACAGGCTGATCTGCTCCAGTACGCTGGCGAGCAACGCGCGACCGGCCGACAGGTTGATGTCTTCACCAGCAACCACGTTGGCCTGCTTGTTTGCCGTGATGTGTGCCGAACCTTGCGTCGAGGCGGCGACGCCTTCCGGACTCGAAAGCAGCAGGATCGGCTTCGCAAAGCCACTCGCATTGCCCGTGCCGCCGCCCGCCGTACGTCCACCGTTGCCAGTGGTACCCGCCACGGTGTGGCGCGTCGCATCGGTGAACGATTTCAGTGCCTCGCGGCCGTCTTGCTGACTTTGTGCGCGGTTGGTCTGGCTCGCTTTCGATGTCGTTTCCAGCGTCGCTTCCGCGCGGGCAAGTTGCTCCGATGCCGCCGTTGCGCTCATCGGCTGCGTGGACGCCGGGTGGGTTGACACATACAGCCCCTGTTCGGCACGCACTGCGCCGTAGCCCAGCGACTTGAGGTCGAAACCGTAGCCGATGAACGCGCCCCGCGTGTTGCCCGAATGCTGAATGAGGTAGCCGAGGTGCAAGTGCGAGCTGTAGCTCGTCGAGTACAAGTGCACGCGGTTTTGCCCGGTGGCGTCGTCCATCATGAGCTGGTTGTAGCCTTCGCCACCGTATTCGCGCGACAGCAACCCCGAAGTCAACCCGTGCGTATGCCATTCGGGCATGCTTTTCCCACCGTGCATTCGGGACAAAATCACCGGGCGATCGCAGTCGCCATTGATGAAGCCGACCAAGACTTCGTCGTCCTTGCGCAGCGGAAACATTCCGCCGCGTTTATAGCCCGCATCCGGCATCGCAGCGCGTATCCATGCCGACACGTTCTGGTCACCCTCATTAAGCCGATCGGACGTTAGCCGGACTTTTGCGCGCAGCATGTCGTCTGTATAGATCTCCTCGTTCTCCGGTCCGCCGACGATACCGGTCTGAAGCTGCATGACAGGTTTCTTGTGTTCAAACGGACTGCGAAACGCGACGCGCCGTCGTTGCGCTTCGATCTCCACGTGGAAAAAGCCGACGCCTCCATCCTGATGGCGCACGGAAGAACCCGCACCGCTCGCACGCGCGTACTCGACTTCCGCGCGCAGACTCCTGCGGAATCGCTGAAGATTCTCGATACCCGGCACGTTGTTCTGAATAAGCCAGTTCACCGAAAGAATCGCCATTTCGCGATCCTCGACCGACTGCGTATCGTGTACCGGATGTCCGGTCAGCACGCCGTAGCGCCCCGGCCATGCGCTGCGCAACGCGCCCACACCGTAGAAGCGCTGCGCGCGCGAGCGCCACTCTTCAGTGATGAAGTTCGCCTGGCGTTCGCCCGTGTCCCGGTCCGACCACGTATATGCGCCGGTGTATTCGTATTGCTCGCCCAACCCCGGAACCTCGTCAAGATCGAGCGCGGGCATGGTCACGTGCTTGGGCAGGTCCGGACGCTTGTAATCGAAGGTGCCCGTATCGAGTTCGGCAGACTGGAGTTCCTGGGAATCGACCCACTCGCAGATGCCGTCGAATTCCTCGTCCCGTACCGAGCGGCTGAACGCAATGGTCTTGTTTCTCAATTCCGGAACCGCGAACAGATCGTCCATCACGACGACCTTGTGCGATTTGCCATCCTCGGCCACCTCGAAACGCGGAAACACGCCGAGTTCCTCGAACGTTCGATGGACGTAGTTCCAATCGGATTCCCATTGCATCCGGTAGGAATATGAACGCAGGCCTCGGCTCAGTTGCCACGTAAAGTTACCGGCTGCCTGTGGGTATTTCCCAAGCACATCCGACACAGTTTGCTGTGCAGGCGTCTCGATCCAGTCGCGTCGATCGCTTCCGAGTCGGAGCAGCGCGAGAAACGAGTTGAAGCGGAGCTGATAGTAGGCGTTGCCACCGTCCGCACCCAAGCGACTGAACGCCGTCACATAGCCGTGAATCGGCATTTCGCTGCCGTCGGTCTGCCGAATCCACAGAGTCACGGATTGCCGAATCAGCCCCTTGGCATGAATTGTTTCAAGCCGGGGAGAAATCGCGTCGATTGTGAATTCGAAATCGCGCCCAAGGCACGCTCGCCCGCGAACATACAGCGGGACCAACTAGTCCTCACCAAGTGGCGTATCAAGACGAACAATCCGTCCATATTGCACAAATTGAGAGCGCAGCGCCTCGTTCAGCAGATCGGAAACCATCGAGCGACCCCGTGCCATGTAGAAACACAAACGGCCGCCGGGCAGAGCCGGGCGGCGGATTAGCATTGCTTTTTGGGAGAAGGCCCTTGATTTCGGCCACTTCTCGGGCCTTCGGGCGTCGGCGCGGTTCGAACCGCCAAGCCGCGCGACGCCGCTATTCATCTTATCAAAGCGCGATTCTACGTCGCCAGGCACCGATGGTGTCAACGTCCGGTGTCTTGCCGTCGGTTCGCCTCGCCCCCGTACCGGGCGCCCTGCGGCACACCGACCAGCGTGCCGGTTACAGCGGGATCGGGCTGCGAGGCCGGCACTGCCGCTGTTTTGGTCGTGAAGTGGTTGAGCCTGCCCGGCAGGCGACCTACGGCCGACGCAGCTGACAAAACGAGCCGACAACTGTCGGCTCAATCTCTTTGACTTTGCTTACTCGGCCGCTACACGGCGAACATTGACGAGACGCGTATGCGATCTGCCACACCTCGACGCTCTGTTTCTGTTGCCCGCATTCTTCGCCGGTAGGTACAGTCCTCGTCCAATCATCGATACCGAATTCGGACACTCGCATGTCATGCCGCTCCGCTTCGTGACGCCCCGCAGCTTCCCCGCTCAGTTCTGCGTGAGCGGATTGAGCGTCGTACACAGAAATCCCGTGCAGTTGCTTGCGCTGAAATAGAACGACGCCGGCGTGCCGAACGCCAGATCGCCAAGATACGCGTTGCCCTGCGCGCCCATCGTGTTCGACTGATCGATGAACCCGGCGCCGGTCGACTGGACCGCGGTCGACCGATATGCAAACACCGGCGACTGCGTTCGGTCCTTCACGTACACCCACGCGCTATCGCTGCCGAACATCATCGCGCCCTTCGCACGATAGCCTTTCGCCCCTTCTTGGTTCGCCTGCGCAATGAAATCGGCGACGGTCGACGTCGGTGTCAGCGCATCGTAGGTATAGGTCGCGGCGGACGCGTTGTTCTTCATATACAGGTTCGCCTGCTGCGAGCCGATCATCATCGGCCCGACAAACCAGTAGCCTGACTGACCCTGGTCGTTCGCCTGCGCGATAAACGCGGCGGTGCCGGTCGGCGGATTGACAGCCGCATACGTGTACGTCGCCGACGAGCCGCCGTCCTTCCGATAAAGTTCGCCGTACGTGAGCGGCCCTTCATAGCGGTAGCCGCTCGCGCCTTGCGCATTCGCCTGTGCGACGAACGCGGCGACATCGGCGGGCGGTGATTGCAGCTGATACGTGTACGTCTGCGCGGCGCCGTCGTTCACGAAAATCGAACGCGTCGCGGCATCGGCCGCGTAGTACGCATCGCTCAGATAGCGATACCCTTTCGCGCCCTCGCCGTTCACGAGTGTCAGGAAACTCGCGGCATCCGATGCCGTCGGCAATGCCTCGTAACGCAGCGTCACCGCGCCGCCGCCAGACCCGCCCGTCCCGCCGCTTCCTCCGCCCGTTCCCCCGCTCGTACCGCCGCCGTTGCCCGTACCACCGCCCGTGCCACCACTGTTCCCGCTGCCCGAACCCGAGCCGGCCGGCGCGGCCGCTGAAGGACCGTCATCGCCGCCGCATGCGGCGAGCACGACACAGGTGAGCGCGATCAATGCGAAAGCTTTCATCGAAATTCCCCCGACTGGGCAAGCGCGCACGGCGCCTGCGCGCGCGTACGCGTGTGACGAACGCAACGTAGACCGGCGAACACGCCGCCGGCCGGCGCGACATCAGTTGACCTGCAGCTGACCGCCGCGGCCGAGGCCGCCCTTGACGTCCTGCGCCTTGTAGCTGCGCAGCGCGACGACCATCTTGTTCCATGCGTCGATGAATGCGACGACGGTCGCCTTGCCTTCCGGCGTCGACGAGAAGCCGGCCAGGCCGCCGCCCACACCGCCGCCGAGGCCGCCGAGCGCCGCGCCGTAATTGGTCGCCGTCGAGCTGCCTTCGGCTGCCGCGATCTGCACCGCAGAGCGGACGTCGAACAGCGTCAGCGTCACGACCGACGCCTTCGTCTGCAGATGGCCGGCCACCGCCGCCACCGCACTGTTGCCGATCAGCCCGCCGATCATGCTGCCGATGCCGCCGATCGGCGAATCGCTGATCACGATCTGCGGCTCCATGTAGTAGTCGGCGGCGACGCGCTGCCCCTTCTGCTGTTTCGAGCCGGCGCGGTATTCGCCCGAGTTGCGCTGCAGCTGCGTGATCCGCGACAGGCGCGCGTCGGTCTTCTGATTGCCGAGCGACGTGATGACGAAGCAGTTCGACTGCTGGACGGCGAGTCGCAGCAGCGGATCGATGCTCGTCACCTTGGTCGCGCTGCCGAACGGACCCCACCAGTCGGCATTGCGGCCGTCGTCGACGGCGATCGTGCCGAGCGGCGTCGTGCAGCGCTGCAGTTGCGTATCGGCGCCGGCACTCGTGCCGCCCGCCGCGGCACCGGTCACGCCGGCGTTCTGCCCGCCGGGCGTCACCATGCCGCCGCAGCCGGCGACGGACGCACAAAGCGCTGCCACGAGCGCACCTTCAGTGAGACGTTGGGAAAGGATGGTCTTCATGTCGTTGTCGATCGATAGAGTCGTTGTTCGGCTTATGTGTCCGTGCGAACTTCGATAAGCCCCCCGGCATCGCGCGCGATGGTGGTCTCCCCGCCGCCGCTCCCGTTGCTCCGGTCCCCGTCAATAGCCGTACCAGTACGTCTGTCGCCAGACGCCGTAGTACGGATAGCCCGAGTACCAGTAGCCGTAATAGACGTCACGCCATTGCGTGCGCCATTTCCAGTCTTCCTCGTCGGCCTTCTTCTCGCTGCGCGCCATGTCGAGCAGCTTCTTCGATTCCTTGTCGCCTCGGGCAACCGCGATCGACAGCCACTTTTCCGCTTCGCGCGGATCGGAGCCCATTTCCTCGAGACCGAACAGATAGAAGCCGCCGAGCGCCTTCTGCGCATTGAGATCGCCGCGCTCGGCAGCGTCGCGCATCCATTTGAGCGCCTGATAGCTGTCCTGGCGCACACCGTCGCCGCGGAAATAACGCAGGCCGAGATCGTAGGCGGCCTTCGGTTGGGTTTTCGCAGCCTGCTTCAGCGAGGCGATGCGCGGATCCTCGCGCTCGTCGGGGTCGTCCTTCTTTTGATAGGAAACCTGATCTTTAGGCCGATCGGAACAGCCGGTGTCGTCGCAAATCCGTACCGTGCCGCTCGTCGCGGCCGGATTCTGCACGCACGCGACCAACAGCAACAGCAGCCCCGGTGCAAGTAAACGGCGATACATGAGTTCTTCCTTCGAGTTTTATTTGCGCCGCACTGCTTTGCGCTATCCCACCCCGTGAGCGCACACCCGGCCGCGTGCGACGACGGTCATCCGCCGGCGCCGACACGCACGTTCAGGGCTCTCTCAGGCTCCATCTTCGATCGTTGCGTCATGTCCGCCGCGGCGCCGGTTCGGTCGCGAACGGCTCAGCGGCAGCGCCGCGCCAAACATGACGCGACGGGACAATAGTGACGTGGTGGGCAATATTAACGAAGAAATATGGCATGTCAAGGTCATTTTCTTTTTATAGTTTGCATATCGCGTCACTTTTTAATGACGCCCATGACCTTATCCGATTCGATGGCAGGCGCGCGCTACTCGCGCAGCGCGTCCTGCGAGCCGCCGTCGCCTTCGACGGCCGCCACCGCCTGCGCGATCTCGTCGCGCAACGCGACCCACAGCGGCGAAAACGTCTGCAGTCCTTCGTCGCGCACGACCTGCTCGAGCGCCGTACACAGCTCGCCGAGCACACGCGGTCCCGATGCCGCGAATCCGCCGCCGAGCGAATGCAGTTCACGCGCGACCGTGTCGACGTCCATCGCGGGCAATGCGCGATCGATCGTCTCGAGCGACGCGAGCGTCACGCGCCGCATCGCCGTCTGCAACGCTTCCGGCATTGCGCATTGCGTGTCGTCGGAAACGAGAGCGTCATCGTACGCTTTCGCACCGGCACGCCGCGGCGCGGCTCTGCCGAGCGCCTGCGACAACGCGCCGAGCAACACCGGCTTGCGCAGCAACGCGCGCACGCCGGCGGCCGCACACCGCTGCTCATCGTCGGCGCCGACGTGCGCGCTCATCGCGATCAATGCAATATCGGCGTCGCGCGCGCGAATCGCGTCGGCTAGCGCCCAGCCGTCCATGTCGGGCAGGCCGAGATCGGTCAGCACGACGTCGAACCGACGTTGCGCGAGCGCGGCAAGCGCGTCCGCACCGTTTTCGACGAGCTGCGCGTCGACGCCCAGTTCGCGACACTGATCGGCAAGCAGCACGCGTGTCGCCGGATGGTCTTCGACGATCAGCATCCGCAACGAAGGATCGCAGGCGATCACGCGGCCTTCGTCGCGTGCATCGGCATCGTCGCGCGGTGCATCCTGCGCGATCGGCAGCGGAACGACGACGCTGAACGTGCTGCCGATGCCCGGTTCGCTGTCCACCGCGAGATCGCCGTCCATCGCGGCAACGAGCCGCCGGCACAGCGCGAGGCCGAGGCCCGTTCCGCCGTAGCGCCGATGAATCGAATCGTCGGCCTGCCGGTACAGTTCGAAGATCGCCGCCTGTGCGGCGTGCGGGATGCCGATGCCGGTGTCCGTCACGCGCACCGCCACTTCGTCGAGCCGGCCTTCGCGCACCGCATCGGCCGTCACGGCCACCCCGCCGGCGTCGGTGAACTTGATTGCGTTGCTCAACAGGTTCGTCACGATCTGCCGGATCCGGACCGGATCGCCGATGCGGTAGCGCGCCAGCGTCGTCGCGACGTCGCACGTCAGGCTCAGCTGCTTGGCGGCGGCAAGCGGCCGGAACGACTCGGTCACGTCGTGCAGCAGCGCGGCGCAGTCGAACGGCACCGCATCGATGCGCAACTGGCCGGCCTCGACGCGCGACAGATCGAGCACGTCGTTCAACACGTGCAGCAGCGACGACGATGCGGAATGCGCGGTCGCGAGCCGTTTGCGCTGCACGTCGGGCAACGTGTCGCGGCTCATCAGTTCGAGATTGCCGATAACCGCATTCAGCGGCGTACGGATCTCGTGACTCATCGTCGCGAGAAACACCGACTTCGCGCGATTCGCCTGATCGGCCGCGCGTCGCGCCGCGTCGAGCGATTGCTCCGTCAGCTTGCGCGCGGTGATGTCGACGACCGTGCCGAGCAATGCGTCGGCACCCCGATATTTGACGCGCGTTACGTTGACGAGCAGATGCGTATCGCCGGTGGGGCCGGCCGCGCCTTCGAGCGCGATTTCGCGCGACAGCGACGCGCCGTGCGAATCGCGGAACGCGCGCCACAGCCGCACGGACAGCGGCTCGCGCGGCGTCGCCCGCTCGTAACGGTCCATCGTCTCGTTGCACAACAACACCGCGCCGTTCGCCGCGTCGATCAGCGCGAGTCCGACAGGTGCGGTGCGGATCAAGGTCCGGCTCAGTTGCTCGCTGTCTTTCAGACGCATCGCGCGCGCGTGCGACGGCACGAGGATGCGCCGGTTCAGCAGCAGCAATCCGCCCACCAGGAGCGCGAGGCCGAGCGCGGTCGCCAGCGCGATCGATGCGAGGCGCGGCCCGAGATCGGCGAGCACGGCGCGCGCCGCTACGATGTCGACGAGCGCCCAGTCGGTGCCGGGAATACGATCGCGCATGAGCCAGTCGTGTCCGAACCGATGCGCGTCGATGCCGCGTGCGGGCTTTGCGAATGCGGCAAGCGACTCGATCGCCCGCGTCGCGTCGATCCCGCTCGCATGCGCCGACTGCAGCAGCACGTGGCGCTGCGCATCGACGATCGCGAGCATGCGCCCGGCGCGACCGTCGCCGAGCGCGCGCTGCAGGTTCGATACACGCGTCGCGTAGACGACGAGCGCAACCGGCGCGTTGCGGCTGTCGAACACCCAGCTTGCGACGCGTACCATCGGCTCGGACGTCACAGGGTCCGGACGCGGCGGCAGCCAGATCGCGCCATCCCGCACGCGCTCCGGATGCGCGTCGCCGTCGCGTACCTCGTTCATTGCGTCCGGCCACGTCTGCGACAGCGCCTGGACAACATCGAGCGAATCGCGCGGCGACGACTGCGCATCCGTGCGTGTCCTCATCAGCAGCGCGGCGAATCGGCCGTCGCGGCCGACGATGTAGACGTGATCGGGTCCGGCCGTGGTCTGGTGGCGCCATACGCCGTCGCCGAGCAATCGCTCGCTCAGCGCGAGCAGCGCCAGGTGGCGCGATCCTGCATCGTGCGCGATCTGACCGACGTAGGACAGGCGCGGATCGCGCACGTCGCGAAACGATGCGCGCTCGCGCGATGCAAACAGCGCGGCCAGTTCGGCCGACGGCCGCGCCGCGTCGTCCCACGCGCCGTCGCCGACGCTGGCGAAGCGCTTCACGAGCGTCGCGCTCTCCGACATTTCGAGCAGCAGTCGGCTTCTATCGATGAGGAAGCGCGCACGCATGGCCGCCTGGTAATCGCTGACCTCGATCCACGCGACGGCCGCCGCGCTCGCGACGATGAAGACGCCGAGCACCGCGCCGCCCGCGATCAGCAGCGTGCGCTGATAGACACGCATCCATCCCGGATCGAACTCGCGCCGGCGCCGCGCGCGCCGCCGCTGCATCAGCCATCGCGCGATTGCGCGCATGCCGTACGCGCTCAGACCGCGGGCCCGGAATCGTCCGGCTCGCCGGCCATCGGCAAGCCGTCGGCGCGGATCAGCTCGGCGTCGCTCGTGACACCGAGCTTGCGCATCGCGGCGAGTTTCTGCGCGCTGATCGTCTTTTTGCTGCGATGGAGTTTTTCCGCGATTTCGGTCACCTTGTAGCCCTCGCGAAACAGGCGGACGATCTCGGTCTCGCGCTTCGACAACGTCGCGCCGGCGGCGGATTCGGTCCGCTCGAGCAGCGATGCAATCGTCGGCGACAGATAGCGCCCGCCCGAATGGGCCGCGTGAATCGCGGCGATCAGATGCGACATCGGATCCGACTTGCTGACGATGCTGTTCACGCCGAGTTCCTGCAGCGCGCGGAACACGGCCGGCGAATTGAGCATCGTCACGGTCACGTAACGCAGAGTCGGGAAGCGGCGGCTCAGATACGACAGCAGCGTCTGACCGTCGCCGTATTTGCCGCTCGGCATCACGTAGTCGAGCACCAGCACGTCGCACGCGTGTGCGTCGAGCATGTCGACCAACGACGTCGTATCGCTCGTGACAGCCACGATCTCGATCGTCGGCATCGCGCTCAGCGCCGCTTTCATGCCGTGCACCGACACCGGATGGTCGTCCGCGATAACGACTCGCACCGAAAATTCGTTCATTGAATACTCGCGTCGGCAGGCGGCATCGCGCGATGCATCGCTCAGTCTTTCATTTTCCAAACAGGAGCGAATTGTATCTCAAAATAACACGGGGATTTTAAGCCGGTTGGGCGGCCGGCATGTCGGCGATTTAGCGAAGGTTTGCCTTTAATCGACCTGCTTTTGCCGTCATTGACGCCCCGACTGGCGACGGCATCATTCGACACTGCCCGACGAGCACAGGTCGGCATCACGGAATGCGTATTGTCAGGCGTTTCTCCGCTGCGCTATGATACGCGCCGACCCGTCGGTGAAACGTTTGCGTCGCACTGCGTTCGCGACGGGCTCGACAGCGGAACACGGGCTCGTCCCGCGGTTCCGCAAAAAGTTGCGCCGTTCGAACACGAGGCGAGACGGCGCTTGAAGGCATCCGTTCTTGGCACGAGGAAGATGCACTTCAATACATGGAGCGCGGCGCGATGGTGCGAAGCATCCAGAACAGACAATCCGCCCGATGCGGGACTGCGCGGCTTCATTGATGACCGTGCAGCGCGCATACCGCGCGGACGCCATTGCGCCGTGTACTCCGTTCGACCCGCATCACGCGGGTTTTTCTTTTTGGCGCAGGCCGAATCGCGCGGCCGACGCGGATTAACGCCTCCCCAATCGCAAACAAACGAACGATCGAAAAGCCAGCTTTCGATCGTTGCCGGCGCAGCGCAGGGGAACCGCACCCGCGCGCCGGCATGTCGCGCGATGCCGATGCCGATGCCGATGCCGAAACCGACACCCGCATCGACACACCGCGCCGCAATGCCCTCAGCCCCCGCCCGCCTCGCCCGCGCGCTCGACCTCACGCGATCCGTCGTGCCCGTGCTCCTGCCCGCGCACGCGCGCGAGCACCGGCGCAAGCGCGCGCCCTGTGTGGCTCGCCGCCACCTCGACGAGCGCCTCCGGCGGCGCAGCCGCGACGATCGTGCCGCCGCCGACGCCGCCTTCCGGGCCGAGATCGATGATCCAGTCCGCCTCGGCGATCACGTCGAGATCGTGCTCGATCACGACGACGCTATGCCCGCCGTCGACGAGCCGATGCAGCACGCGAATCAGCTTCGCGACGTCGGCCATGTGCAGGCCGACTGTCGGCTCGTCCAGGACGTACAGCGTATGCGGCGCCTTCTGGCCGCGCCGCGCGACGTCGTCGCGCACCTTGCTGAGCTCGGTCACGAGCTTGATCCGCTGCGCCTCGCCGCCGGACAGCGTCGGCGACGGCTGACCGAGCGTCAAATAGCCGAGCCCGACGTCCTTCATCAGCTGCAGCGGATGCGCGATCGTCGTGATCGACGCGAAGAACTCGACTGCCTCGTCGATTTCCATCGTCAGCACCTCGCCGATGTTCCGGCCGCGCCACGTGACGGCGAGCGTCTCGGGATTGAAGCGCTGCCCGTGACACACGTCGCACGGCACTTTCACGTCCGGCAGAAAGCTCATCCCGATCGTGCGCACGCCCTGCCCTTCGCATGCCGGACAGCGGCCGTCGCCCGTGTTGAACGAGAACCGCGACGCGGTATAGCCGCGCGCACGCGCTTCGAGCGTGTCGGCGAACAGCCGGCGAATCGCGTCCCACACGCCGATATACGTAGCGGGACAGGACCGCGGCGTCTTGCCGATCGGCGTCTGGTCGACTTCGAGCACGCGGTCGATATGCTGCCAGCCGTCGATCGACTCGCAACCCTGCCAGACGTGCGCGACGTTCAGCGCGGGCCGCGGCGCACTGCGCGCGAGCACGCTCGAGCGGCGGTTCGCGGCCGGCGCGTCCTGCGCGGCGCTCTTGCGCGCGCGCCGCACGGCCGGCGACGACAGCACCGAGCGGCCCACCGCGTCGAGCAGGTTCGTCATCAGCACGTCGCGCGCGAGCGTCGACTTGCCCGACCCGCTGACACCCGTCACCGCGACGAGCCGCGCGAGCGGAATGCCGACCGTCACGTCGCGCAGGTTGTGCAGGTTCGCGCGATGCACGGTCAGCCAATGCTCGGGCACCGCCTCGGCGTTCCTGCGGCCCGGCGCGACGACGCGGCGACGCGGCTGCAGCGGATGGACCATCGGCTGCGCGAGCAGGCGCCCCGTCAGCGACGACGACTGCGCGGCCAGATCGGCGACCTTGCCCTGCGCGACGAGCGTGCCGCCGCGCTTGCCGGCGCCGGGCCCGATGTCGATGATGTGATCGGCGCGCCGGATCGTGTCCTCGTCGTGCTCGACGACGACGAGCGTATTGCCCTTGTCGCCGAGCTGACGCAGCGCATTCAGCAGGATCTGGTTGTCGCGCGGATGCAGGCCGATCGTCGGCTCGTCGAGCACGTAGCACACGCCCTGCAGATTGCTGCCGAGCTGCGCGGCGAGCCGGATGCGCTGCGCTTCGCCGCCCGACAGGCTCGGCGCCGCGCGATCGAGGCTCAGATAGCCGAGCCCGACCTCCTCGAGAAACGCGAGCCGGCTGCCGATCTCGCTGACGATGTCGCGCGCGATCTGCGCGTCGCGGCCGACGAGCCGCAGCCCGTCGATCCAGCGGCGCGTATCGGACACCGTCCACTGCGCGACCTCGACGATCGGATGCCCGTCGAACGTGACCGCGCGCGCGGTGGGATTCAGCCGCGTGCCGCCGCAATCGGCACACGGCTCGTCGCCGACGCCTTCCGGTTCCTGCTCGTCCGACGGCAGCGTCTGCTCGCGGCCGCGGCGGTCCTCCGCGAATACCGTGTCGTCGTACGCGGCGCGCTGTTCGCGCGTGAGCGCGAGCCCGGTGCCGACGCAGGTCGTGCACCAGCCGTGCTTGCTGTTGTACGAGAACAGCCGCGGGTCGAGCTCCGGGTAGCTCGTGCCGCACACCGGGCACGCGCGCTTGACCGACAGCACCTTGACGTCGCCGACCCGCGCGGTGGAATGACCGTTGGCGATCGCGTGATGCAGATCGTCGAGCGGCGCGAGCAGATGCATCACACCCTTGCCGATCTCGAGCGTCTCGTCGAGACGCTGCCGCAGTTCGGCCTCGTCGTCCGGCGACACGACGAGATCGGCGACGGGCAGCTCGATCGTGTGTTCGCGGAAGCGATCGAGCTTCGGCCACGGATCGACCGGCACGAACTCGCCGTCGACGCGCAGATGCGTGTGACCGCGCGCCTTCGCCCATTTCGCGAGATCGGTATACAGCCCCTTGCGGTTCACGACGAGCGGCGCAAGCAGCCCGACGTGCTGGCCGCGATGCTCACGCAGCAACTGCGCGGCGATCGATTCGACCGACTGCGACGCGACCGGCGTACCGTCGTGCACGCAGTGCTGCAGGCCGAGCTTCACGTACAGCAGCCGCAGGAAGTGCCACACCTCGGACGTGGTCGCGACCGTGCTCTTGCGGCCGCCGCGCGACAGCCGCTGCTCGATTGCGACGGTCGGCGGAATGCCGTACACCGCGTCGACTTCGGGGCGGCCGGCCGGCTGCACGATCGAGCGCGCATACGCGTTCAGCGACTCGAGATAACGGCGCTGCCCTTCGTGGAATAGGATGTCGAACGCGAGCGTCGACTTGCCCGACCCCGACACGCCGGTGATCACGTTGAACTTGCCGTGCGGAATGTCGACGTCGAGCGCCTTCAGGTTGTGCTCCCGCGCGTTCACGATGCGCACGACGTCCTCGCCTTCGATCGCGCGCCGCGCACGTGCCGCGTTGAGCGCGGCCTGCAGCGGCACGCCTTCGTCGGCCGGCTCGGCGGCCGACGCATCCATCGCGCGCTCGTAATCGCGCAGCGCCGCGCCGGTATGCGAACCGGCACACGCCTTCACGTCGTCCGGCGTGCCCGCGCACAGCACGAGGCCGCCGCCGTCGCCGCCCTCCGGACCGAGGTCGATCAGCCAGTCGGCCGCACGGATCACGTCGAGGTTGTGCTCGATCACGATCAGCGAATGGCCGGCCGCGAGCAGCTTGCCGAACGCCTGCATCAGCTTCGCGATGTCGTCGAAGTGCAGGCCGGTGGTCGGCTCGTCGAACATGAAGAGCCGCGATCGCGCGATGCGCGCCTCCTGCGTGACCACGCGCCGCCCGTTGCCGGCCGCGGCCGATTCGGCGAGAAAGCCCGCGAGCTTGAGCCGCTGCGCTTCGCCGCCCGACAGCGTCGGCACCGGCTGGCCGAGCTTCACGTATTCGAGGCCGACGTCGACGATCGGCTGCAGCACGCGCAGCACGTCCGCGTCGCCCGCGAAGAACGCGGCCGCCTCGCTGACCGTCAGGTCGAGCACGTCGGCGATGTTCAGCGCGCGGCCGTCGCGGGCGATCCGCACTTCGAGCACTTCGGCGCGATAGCGCCGGCCGTCGCAGTCCGGGCAGCGCAGATAGACGTCGCTCAGAAACTGCATCTCGACGTGCTCGAAGCCCGAGCCGCCGCAGGTCGGGCAGCGCCCGTCGCCCGAGTTGAAGCTGAACGTGCCGGCGCCGTAGCCGCGCTGCAGCGCGAGCGGCGCTTTCGCGAACAGCTTGCGGATCTCGTCGAACGCGCCGACGTAGCTCGCCGGGTTCGAGCGTGTCGTCTTGCCGATCGGCGACTGATCGACGAACACGACGTCGCCGATCTGCTCGGCGCCGGACAGCGCACGGTATGCGCCCGGCGATTCGGTCGGGCGCCCGAGCTGACGCGCGAGCGCCGGATACAGCACGTCCTGGATCAGCGTCGACTTGCCGGACCCCGATACGCCCGTCACGCAGACCAGCCGCTGCAGCGGAATCTCGACCGTGACGTCGCGCAGGTTGTGCTCGCGCGCGCCTTCGAGCACGATGCGCGGCGTCTGCGCGTCGACCGGCCGGCGCGCCCAATGCGACGCATGCGCGACCTGCCGGCGGCCGCCGAGATACTCGCCCGTCAGCGTGGCTGCGCCGCGCACGTCGGCCGGCGTGCCGTCGTAGACGATCGTGCCGCCGCGCTCGCCCGGGCCGGGGCCCATGTCGATCAGCCGGTCGGCCGCGAGCATCACGGACGGATCGTGTTCGACGACGACCAGCGTGTTGCCGGCATCGCGCAGCCGCTGCATCGCCTCGACGATCCGGTTCAGGTCGCGCGGATGCAGCCCGATGCTCGGCTCGTCGAGCACGAACAGCGTCTTGGTCAGCGACGTGCCGAGCGCGGTCGTCAGGTTGATGCGCTGCACCTCGCCGCCGGACAGCGTGCGGCTTTGCCGGTCGAGCGTCAGATAGCCGAGCCCGACGTCGCACAGATACTTGAGCCGCGTACGCACCTCGGCCAGCAGCAGCTTCAGCGCGTCGTCGAGCAACGCGCTCGGCAGCGTGAGCGTGTCGAAGAAGCGGCGGATCCGATCGATCGGCAGCAGCATCAGGTCGTGCACGGTGAGCCCCGGCAGCGCCTCGAGCTGCGCGCGGCTCCAGTCGACGCCGTGCGGCATGAAGCGATCGGCCGGCGCGAGCACCGCGTCGGCATTCTCCTTCGAGCCGAGCCGCCACAGCAGCGATTCGGTCTTCAGCCGCGCGCCGCCGCAGGTTTCGCACGGCGTGTAGCTGCGGTACTTCGACAGCAGCACGCGGATGTGCATCTTGTACGCCTTCGACTCCAGATAGCCGAAGAAGCGCCGCACGCCGTACCACTGGCTCTGCCAGCTGCCGGTCCAGTCGGGCGAGCCGTCGATCACCCAGTCCTGCTCGGCCGGCGTGAGCTCGGCCCACGGCACGTCGCGCCGGATGCCGGCCTTCGCCGCGTAGCGCATCAGGTCGTCCTGGCATTCCTTCCATGCGGGCGTCTGCATCGGCTTGATGGCGCCGCCGCGCAGCGTCTTGCGCGCATCGGGAATCACGAGGCCGAGATCGACGCCGATCACGCGGCCGAAGCCGCGGCACGTCTCGCATGCGCCGTAGGCGGAGTTGAACGAGAACAGCGCGGCCTGCGGCTCCGCATAGCGCAGATCGCTTTCCGGATCGTGCAGCCCGGTCGAAAAGCGCCAGACCTCCGGTTCCGGCGCGACCGCGCCGTCGGCTTCCGGCGCCTGCGCGAGCACGTAGACGTTCACGCGCCCGCCGCCGCGCTTCAGCGACGCCTCGATCGCCTCGACCGCGCGCGCCTTCTCGACCTGATGCAGCCGGAAGCGGTCGGCCACCACGTCGAGCACCTTGCGCGGGCCCGTCGGCGACGCGACCTCGCGCTGCGCCTGCACGCGCGTATAGCCGCTGGCCGACAGCCACTGCTCGACTTCCTCGTCGGTCACGCTATCGGGCAGTTCGACCGGGAACGTGATCGCGAGCCGCGGATCGTGCTCGGCCGTGCGCGCGAGCAGATCCGCATGGATCGTCTCGGGCGTGTCGTGCCGCACCGGTCGCGCGGTCTTGCGGTCGAACAGCTCGGCCGCGCGCGCATACAGCAGCTTCAGGTGATCGTTGAGCTCGGTCATCGTGCCGACGGTCGAGCGCGAACTGCGGACCGGGTTCGTCTGGTCGATCGCGATCGCGGGCGGCACGCCGTCGACGCGGTCGACCTGCGGCCGGTCCATCCGGTCGAGAAACTGCCGCGCATACGCGCTGAACGTTTCGACATAGCGCCGCTGCCCCTCGGCATACAGCGTGTCGAACACGAGGCTCGACTTGCCCGAGCCCGACGGGCCCGTGACGACCGTCATCTCGCCCGTGCGCAGGTCGAGATCGAGATTCTTCAGGTTGTGCTGGCGTGCGCCGCGAATGCGGATCAGGTGGCTCGATGACAATGGATTACCCGTCGGAAAGAGTTGGCCGGCGTGCGCGGCGCCGGACGGCGGCGCACGCTCGCGGCCGCGCGCGTGACGCGGCGCACGGCTCAATGTCGACGGATACTATACTGTATATTCATACAGTTTTCCAAGACGCCCGCATTCATGGCGGCCTTCACGGCCGCCGTCACGGCTGCCCCGCGCCGCCCGACGCGCCGTAGATCTGACCGGTCACGTAGCTCGCCTGCGCCGACGCGAGCTCGACGTAGATCGACGCGATCTCGGCCGGCTGTCCCGGCCGGCCCATCGGCACCTGCTCGCCGAACTTCTCGACGTTCTGCTCGGTCTGCCCGCCGCTCACCTGCAGCGGCGTCCAGAACGGCCCGGGCGCGACGCCGTTCACGCGTATCCCGCGCTCGATCATCTGCTTGGCCAGCCCCTTCGTGAAATTCGCGATCGCGGCCTTCGTCATCGCGTAGTCGAGCAGGTTCGCGGACGGATCGTACGCGTTCACCGACGTCGTATTGATGATCGCCGCGCCGGCCGGCATCCGCGGGATCGCCGCGCGCGTGATCCAGAACATCGCGTACAGGTTCGTGCGCAGCGTCCAGTCGAACTGCTCGGTGCTGATGTCGAGGATCGACGGGTGGCTCTGCTGGCGCGCCGCATTGTTCACGAGGATGTCGAGCCCGCCGAGCGCGGTGGCGGCCTGCTCGACGAGCCGGTTGCACGCGGCCTCGCTGCGGATGTCGACCGGCAGCGGCACCGCCGTGCGCCCCGCACTGCGGATCAGCTGCACGACTTCGCGTGCATCGGGCTCCTCGTCCGGCAGGTAGACGATCGCGACGTCCGCGCCTTCGCGCGCGAACGCGATCGCGACGGCGCGGCCGATGCCCGAGTCGCCGCCCGTGATCAGCGCCTTGCGGCCCGCCAGCCGGCCGCTGCCGCGATAGCTGCGCTCGCCGTGATCGGGGCGCGGCGTCATGCGGCCTGCGAGCCCCGGCCACGGCTGATGCTGGGCCGGAAACGGCGCGTGCGGATACAGCGGGCGCGGGTCGCGCGGCGCGGTATCGCCGGCGGACGGGGCGCCCGTCTGCGCGACGGCGGGCATCGCGACGCCGGCCACGAGCCCTGCGGTCGTGCCCTGCATCCATTTGCGCCGCGATGCGGAAATTTCATCGGATGACATGATCGAGACTCCATCGACCGCCCGGCGGGAACGGCCGTGTCGACAGCGCCCGCGGCACGCGCGCGACGCCTGGTGAGAATTCGGTTATCGACCGGGGGACGCCGGTCGGGCGCGTGCGCCCTACAGCGGCCGCGGCCGGTCGCCGGCGTCGTCGGGCCCGTCGTGCTCCTCGGGCCACGGCTTGTCGTTCGCCGGGTCGCGCACCTCGGTCTCGCGCGGATCGTCGGGCGCGACCTTGCCGACGTCGGCGTCCGGAATTTCGTCGAGCTCGCCGCCGCCCGGCGCATGGCCGGGCGGGCGGCCCGCCTCCGGACGGTGCCGCGGCTCGGCCGGCTGCAAAGGCTGTTCGTCCTGCGTGCCGGGGCGCGTGCCGCGCGTGTCGCGTTCCTGTTGCTGTTTCGATTGCGTCATGGTTCTTTCCGGTAGATGCGGCTGCAACGGTACGCCGCCGCCGGAGCGGCGGCGGCCTGCAGCGTGGCCGCAAGCAAGCGCCATTCCGACGCGCGTGCGACGGTGGCGTGCGACCATGCGGCGAATTGGCGGGAATCCGCGGCGACCGGCCCGCCGTGCACGCCGCCGCACGCGCCGCGGCTTGTCCGTCCGCTACACACGATGCAGAATTTACAAGCGCCGCACGCACGAGGGCCGACTCGCGCGCGGCGCGGCCGCCCCGTCCCGCGCGGCCAGGCGGTCGTCCGGGCGGACGCCGGGGCGCGGCACGCACATTGCTACGCCCGGCTACCGCATTGCGGCATCGTCAGACTGCCGTGGTTTGGGGCAACGACAGGAAACGACTCGTCCGGTGTCGTGCGCGCATCGCCTGCCGGCGGCGCGCGCAACGACCGCGAGGACGAGCATGGCCATGCGGCAGCGCGCGCGGTACCACGGCGACCACCGTGCGCAACGCTTCACGGCAACCCGTAGCGAGACACAACAATGGTTTCTCCGCTGGAACCGGCGCCGAGCGGCGCCGACCATTTCGTCCAGTTCTACGATTCCGTCGAGCAATTGCTGCCGGAGGTCGTCGCATTCGCGGGCGAAGCGCTGCGCAGCGGCGGCAGCGCGATCGTGATCGTGCGCGCCGACCGCCTCGCCGACGTCGTCGAGCGGCTCGGCGCGCTGGTCGCGGCGATCGGCGAGCCGGCACGCCGGCGCGTGTTCGTGTCGGACGCGGAAGCGCTGCTCGCGCGCTTCATGAACGGCGACATGCCCGATCGCGACCGTTTTCAGCGCTCGGTCGGCGCGATCGTCGAAGCCGCGATCGCCGCGGGCCGGCCGGTGCATGCGTTCGGCGAAATGGTCGCCGTGCTCTGCGCGCGCGGCCAGCCGGACGCCGCGCTGCGGCTCGAGGCGCTCTGGAACGAGCTGATCGAGCGGCACCGCTTCTCGCTCTATTGCGGCTATCCGCACGATGCGTTTCCGGGCGCCGAGCAATCGACGCTGTTTCGCCACGTCTGCGCGCTGCATCGGCGCGTGCTGCCGGCCGCGTCGCTGCGCAACGACGAGCGCGAGCTGCATTTGACGCTCGCGCTGTCGCAGCAGCGCTCGCGCGCACTCGGCGCCGAGATCCGCCGCCGCGAGGACGCCGAGCGCCAGCGCAACGGCGTGCTGATGCACGCGCCGCTGCCGATCGCGCTGCTCGCCGGCCCCGAACACCGCATCGTGATCGCGAACCACCGGTTTTCCGCGATGTGCGGACGCACCGACATCGTCGGCCGGCCGCTCGCCGCCGTGATGCCCGGCGCGGACTCGCCGGCCGTCACGCGCGCGCTCGACGATGCGCGCGCGCACGGCGTGTCGACGACGATCGGCGAACATCGCGACCGCGCGACGCCTGAGGGCGCGCGCGTCTATCGGCTGCACTTCAACCCGCAGCCGCAGGCAGACGGCATCGGCGTGATCGTCAGCGCGGTCGAAGTGACCGAGCACGTCGCCGCGCGCGAGAAGCTGCAGGCGGCCAACGCGGAGCGAGACCGGCTGCTCGCCGAGCTGCGCGACGCCAATCACGCGAAGGACCAGTTCCTCGCCGTGCTCGGCCACGAACTGCGCAATCCGCTGACGCCGATCTCGCTCGCGCTCGAGCTCGTGCGCAGCCGCGAAGGGCACGCGACGCCGAACGAGATCGCGATCATCCAGCGGCAGCTCGATCACATGGTGCGGCTGATCGACGATCTGCTCGACGTGTCGCGCATCACGCGCGGCAAGATCGAGCTGAAGAAGGAAGCCGTGCGGCTCGGCGACATCGTCGACCGCGCGGTCGAAGTCGCGAGCCCGCTGCTCGAACAGCGCCGCCATCGGCTGCACGTCGACATCGACGCGGACGTCCGCTGTCACGGCGATCCGGTGCGGCTGTCGCAGGTCGTCGCGAACCTGCTGACCAACGCGGCGAAGTACACGGCGCCGGGCGGCGACATCGGGCTGCACGTCGCGCGCGGCGACGGCGACACGATCGTCATCGAAGTGCGCGACAGCGGCGCGGGCATTCCGCCGGACCGGCTCGACAGCATCTTCGAACCGTTTTTCCGGCTCGGCGGCGAGCCGGGGCGCATGGACGGCGGCCTCGGCATCGGCCTCGCGCTCGTGAAGAGCTTCGTGATGCTGCATGGCGGGACCGTCCGCGCCGACAGTGCGGGCCCCGGTCTCGGCAGCACGTTCACGGTGACGCTGCCCGAATATCGGCCGCCTGCAGTCGAGGCCGACGCGCGCGAACTCGAACATCCGCCCGTCGCGGTGCCGGTCGGCACGCGCCGCCGCGTGCTGCTCGTCGACGACAACGAGGACGCGGCGGCGACGCTCGCGCAGTGGCTGCGCGACGCGGGGCACGACGTCGCGGTCGTGCACGACCCGCTGTCCGCGCTCGGCGCGTTCCGCTCGCACGAGCCCGACGTCGCGATCCTCGATATCGGGCTGCCGGTCATGGACGGCTACGAACTGATCCGGCGGCTGAAAGCGATCGAGACCGACAAGCCCTGCACGTTCCTCGCGCTGACCGGCTACGGCCGGATCGCCGATCGCGAACGCTGCCTCGAAGCGGGGTTCCGCCATCATCTCGTGAAGCCGGTCGATCCGGCCACGCTGCATCGCGCGATGGACGACAGCGACCCCGTGCATGCGCCGCCGCTGGCGCCCGTGGCATCCGTCGCATCCGTGGCGCCCGTGCCGGCCGCGTCGCCCGTTCCGCCGCTGCCGCAGGTCGACGGGCAGCCGGAACTGTGAGCGCGTAGCGGCCGCGTTGCCGGTGCGTACCGTGTGCGGCGCCTGCGGCACGCGCGATGCTCGTCCATCGTGACGGCCGATTCCGCGGCCGCGATCATCACGGAGGACGATCATGACCGGCACCCCGACCCCGCCGCAGGAACACGACGATACCGGCCGCCCGGCCGAACCGCCCGCGCCCGAGCGCAACGACGATCTGCCCGAACTGCCGGATCCGACGGAAGTCGGCGAAGACGGCTAGCGTCGCCGCACGGCGCTCGCGGCACGGCGCCTGTCTGCACGGCGCGCTCGCGCGGCGCCTGTTGCACGGCGCCTCTCCCTCACCCCTTGTTGCCGGGCTCGCGCGTGCGCTCGCCGTACGTGTCGTTGCCGCAATGCGGACACTTCGGAATCCGCTCGCCCTCGCGCACGTGCGTCGAGCGATGGCACTTCTCGCAGCGGAAGTCGCCCGTCTTCTCCGCTTTCTCGCCTGCATGAGCCGTCATCTCGAATCTCCATGACGACGCGCGCACGCGCGCCGGCCGCACGCCGACGCGCTGTGGCCGTCGTCGTTCAGGTGCGCCGCCGGTCGTGCGCGAGCTCGTCGGACAGCGCGCTGTCGTCCTCCTGCAGCGGCTCGCCGGGAATCCGGCGTTGCGCCGACTGCTCGAGCGGCGGCTCGGTCGCGGCCGTCGCGCCGCCCTCCGCGTCGAGCTGCCGCTCCGCCATCAGCCAGTACGCTTCCGCGTTGCCGTCCGGCGAGCCGGCGTCCTGCCAGAGACGGTACGCGCGTTCCCTGATCTGCGCTTCCCTCTCGCCGTTCTTCACGTTCTGCCGATCGTCCATCATCTTCTCCCGATGATCGATGCGTTTGCTGCCCGTGCGCCGGGCCTTGCGCGGGGCCGCCATCAGCGCTCCGGCCGCGACGGCGACGAGACGGCACCGAGCGTCGACGACATGCCGCCGTCGGCCGAGGTCGCGAGATCGCCGAGCGCGACGATGCCGACCAGCCGCTTCTCGCGGTCGACCACCGGCACGCGACGGATCTGCGCGTCCTCCATCTTCTTCTGGACCTCCGCGATGTCGTCGTCCTCGTAGCACCAGTTCGCGGGTCCGCTGACGACGCCCTCGATCGACTCGTCGGGCGGCACGCCCATCGACACCGCGCGCACGACGATGTCGCGGTCCGTCAGCATCCCGATCAGCCGCGTTCCGTCGCACACCGGCAGCGCGCCGACGTTCAGGTCGTCCATCAGCTTCGCCGCATCGCGCAGCGTCTGCGTCGGCCCGATCGTCGCGGCGTCGCGCGTCATTACATCAGCTACTTTCGTCATGGTTCACTCCTTCCAAACCGGAAAACCGCAAAGCGCGGTGCGGCGAACGAGCATCGGGCGTTCCGCGCGCAGATTCGCGCACCGGCGCGCATCAGTTCTCCGCCGAACAGCGGATCGATTTCAGGCCGGCGGGGCCCGCCATGCCCGTGAGCCGGTGCACCATCGCGTCGTTGTCGGGCGTTTCGCGCCATTGCACGACGAAGGTTTCCTCGCGCAGCGACTGCGTCGCCGCTTCGTGAAACGCGCGCACGCGGCATTTGAAGCCAGCCTCGCGCATCAGCGCGAGCAGGCGGTCGCGGCTCGTCGACGCGATCTCGTATTCGACCGTCACGAGCGCGGTGCGCGTGCGCCGCAGCCGCTGCTCGACGTGCCGCAGCGGCCATATGACGACCAGCCCGACCGCGAGCCCGAGCGCGCCCAGCTGCAATTGCCCGCCGCCGATGCAAAGCCCGATCACCGTGACGAACCACAGCGTCGCGGCCGTCGTCACGCCGGTGACGAGCCCGTCGCGATGCAGGATCGCGCCGCCGCCGATAAAGCCCATGCCGGTCAGGATCCCGAGCGGGAGCCGCATCAGATCGAGCTGCGCGAAGCTTTGCGGCGTCTTGCCGCTCTGCCCGAGCAGCGCGTTCACCTGCAGCATCGCCAGGCACGCGGCGGCGCAGACGAGCATCGCCGTGCGCAGGCCGGCCGTCTTGCCGGCCTCGCTGCGGTCGAAGCCGACCAGCGCGCCGGCGACCAGCGACAGTGCGACGCGGGCGAGGATGTCGCCCCATTGAAGAACGATCGGCATCGTGTCCATGTGCGCGCTCCGCACGCCGACGCGCGATCGGCACGCCGTCGCGCGCACGCGGCAGCGCACAGCGCGCGCGGGATGCCGGCCGACGACGTCGGCGCTTGCCCGCACCGCGGGGATCGCGGTGGATGCGACCGATCAGCAAGTTCCGTCCCCGCTACATCGCCACGCGCGCGCGCCGTCGTCCGACAAATGCGTCGCCGATCGCGATTGCCTCTCCGCGCGCGTCGTGCGGCCGTTCGTGCACGTGTAGAACCTGTCCGCGCGATTGTAGAAAGGTGTCGGCGGTGTGCGACGTCCGTGGGGCGTGTCTGCGCGCCCGCTGCTTGGCCGCTGCAATGCGCGTCGCCTCTGCATGCGGCGCCGTGCGGCGCGCGGCCAGGTGCTGCGGGTACGGCCGATGCGCGATCGCACGCCATCGCGCCCGCCTGCGGCGCTTCCGAACCGCTTCCGTCATGGCCGTGATCCCGTTTGCCGCGTCGATGCAGAAGAGCGCCGCCGATACGCCGCCGCTCGCGCGCCCGCTGCGCTCGATCGTCGTGTTCCGCGCACTGCGGCTCGGCGACATGCTGTGTGCCGTCCCCGCCCTGCGCGCGCTGCGCGACGCGCAGCCGGCGGCCGCGATCCGCCTCGTCACGCTGCAGGCGGCCGCGCAGTGGATGGGCCGCTACGATCGCTACGTCGACGACATCGCGGTTTTTCCCGGCGATGCGCGGCTGCCGGAGAGCACGATCGACGAAGCGGCACGCGCGGACTTCGATGCGACGCTTGCGCGCTGGCAGCCCGATCTCGCGATCCAGATGCATGGCGACGGCCGCGTGACGAACGCGATCGTCGGCCGGTTCGGCGCGCGGGCCGTCGCCGGCTTCACGCGCACCGATGCCGTGCCCGCGACGCGCGCGTGGTTGCCGTATCCGGACTGCGGCCCCGAGCCGCTGCGCCTGCTGCGGCTCGTACGCGCACTCGGCGCAGCGACGCCGTCGACCGACGCGCCGCACCTCGAATTTCCGCTGACGCCGGCCGACCACGCGGAGCTGCGCGACAGCGGGCTCCTCGCACGGCTCGGCGACCGGCCGCTGCTCTGCGTGCATCCGGGTGCGAGCGCCGCGCACAAGCGCTGGCCTCCCGACGCGTTCGCGCACGTCGCGCGCCATCTCGCCGCCTGTCACAGGCTGACGATCGTGCTGACCGGGTCCGCGGCCGAGCAGCCGCTCGCGCGTCATGTCGCCGCGCTTACCGGCGGCGACACGATCGACGCGACCTGCGGGCTGTCGATCGGCGCGATGGCCGCGCTGATCTCGCGTGCCCGGCTCCTGCTCTGCAACGACACCGGCGTGTCGCATCTCGCGGCCGCGCTGCGCGTGCCGAGCGTCGTCGTATTCGGCCGCGCGGACCCCGAACGCTGGGCCCCGCTCGACCGCGACCGCCACGTGTGCGTGCGCGACCCCGACGCGACGCGCGTGAACGACGTGCTCGAAGCGGGCTGCATGCTGCTGTCGCGCGATACGCGCGCGCAGGCGGCGGCCGCGCTGTCGCCGCCGCGCGGCGACGTGTCCGCGCGCTAGCGCCGCGTGTCCGAACCGATCGAGGAGAGGCCGATGCAACCGATCCATGCTGCCGACATCACGTACTTCCACGATGCGGCGCTGCTCGCGCGCGTGGACGACGACTGCGGTGCGACCGTCGACGACGTCGGTCCCGCGTGGCGGCAGATCCATCGCAATCACGACTGCAATGCGTCGCTGTGGCGCCACGAGGACGAAGCGCGGCGCCGCGACGTGGCCGATCGCGCGATCGTCGAGAACAAGCGCGCGATCGATCGGCTGAACCAGCAGCGCAACGACGCGGTCGAGGCGCTCGACGAGGTGCTGCTCGCCGCGCTGCCGCCCGCGCACGCGGATGCGCGGCTCAACAGCGAAACGGCCGGTTCGATGATCGATCGGCTCTCGATCCTCGCGTTGAAGATCCATCACATGGGGTTGCAGCTCGCGCGGGACGACGTCGACGCCGCGCATCGCGCATCGTGCCGCGCGAAACTCGAACGCCTGCGCGAGCAGCGCACCGATCTCGCCGCGTGCCTCGATGCGCTGCTCGCCGACGCGGCGGCCGGCACGGCGCGCTTCAAGGTGTATCGGCAGTACAAGATGTACAACGATCCGGCGTTGAATCCGTATCTGGGCGGCCGCGTCGCGAACGACACGGCGGCCGCGAACGCGGGATCGGTCGCGGCGACTGCAGCATCGGCTGCAGCATCGGCCGAGGCGACACGTGACGATGCGGCCGAACCGGCCGCACCCGACGACCCGCCGCCGACACGGCCGACCGATGTTCCGCCCGACATGCCGCCGACGCCGCCGATGGACGTTCTGCCCGATGCGCCGCCGACGCCGCCGGGCCCGCCGCCAGGTCTGCCGCGCGGCGCGGCCGCCGACGCGAACCTAGCCGCGTCGCGCCACGCAGCGCACACCTCACACGACGCGCACGACGCGCACGACACGATCGACCGCCCATCGCCGACACAGACGGCATCGCACGCAGTCGACGTGCTGATTCCGACCTGCGACCGCCCGCACGCGCTCGCGCTGACGCTGACGACCGTCGCGCTGCAGACGCATCGGCCGTTGCGCGTCGTCGTCTCCGATCAATCGGCCGTCGCGGCTGCCGACGATGCGCTGCTGCGTGCCGCCGTGCGCTTCGCCGGCGCGCAGGGCGTCGACGTGCAGATCGAGCGCCACGTGCCGGCGATGGGGCTCGCCGAACAGCGCGCGTTCCTGCTGGCGCATGCGCGTGCGCCGCGCTGCCTGTACGTCGACGACGACGTGATTCTCGAAGCCGATCTCGTCGCGCGCCTCGTGCACGCGCTCGACACGCAGCGGTGCGGCTTCGTCGGCTCCGCGCTGCACGGGCTCAGCCATATCGACGACGTGCGCGCGCACCATCAGCAGGTCGAATTCTGGGACGGTCGCGTGAGACCCGAGGTGCTCGCGCCCGGCGGTCCCGAATGGGCGCGCCATCACCTGCACAGCGCAGCGAATCTGTATCACGCGCAATGCCGGCTGCGCGTGCCGCGCGACGCGTCGCGCGTGTACCGCGTCGCCTGGGTCGGCGGCTGCGTGCTGTTCGATACCGCGAAGCTGCGCGCGAGCGGCGGCTTCGAATTCTGGCGTGCGCTGCCGACGCGGCATTGCGGCGAAGATGTGCTGGCGCAACTGCGCGTGATGGCGCGCTTCGGCGGCTGCGGCCTGTTTCCGTCCGGCGCGTATCACGCGGAACTGCCGACGACCGTGCGCGAGCGCGACGTCGATGCGCCGTTCGTGCTCGCGCACCTGATCGACGAAGCCGCTCATGCGATCCGTTGACGGACATATCGGCGACGTCCGGTCGATCGCGGTGGTCGGCCCGGACGCGCTCGGCGACACGATGATGACGCTGCCGGCGCTGCGCGCCTTGCGCGTCGCCTACCGCGACGCGTGCATCGTCTACGTCGGGCTCGACTGGCATGCGTCGTTCTTCCGCGATCGGCCGGGCCCGATCGACGTGGTGCGCGTCCGGCCGGCCGCCGTCGATCCCGGCCGCCCGCTGCCGCCCGACGCCCCGCCCGTTGACCGAATGTTTCGCGTGCGTGCCGACGATCCGCCGTTCGATGTCGCGGTGCAGCTGTACGGCGGCGGCGCGCAGGCCAATCCGTTCACGCGCGCGCTCGGTGCGCGGATCGCCGTCGGCGCGTGCGCACCGGGCGCGCCGCCGCTCGATCGCTGGACGCCCTACGGCCGCTGGCAGAACCGGCGCCTGCTCGCGCTCGAAATCGTGAGCCTGGCCGGCGCGACGCTGTGGCCGGCCGGCCCCGACCTCACCGTGATCGAGCGCGACCGCCACGCGATGCGCGCGGCGCTGCCGCCCGACATCGCGAAGCATCTGCACGAGCTCGTCGTCGTGCAGCCGTCCGCACGCGATCCCCGCCGGCGCTGGTCGCCGCGGCATTTCGCGGCGGTCGCCGACCGGCTCGCGGCGCGCGGGCTGCGCATCGCGGTGGTCGGCACCACGCAGGAGTGGCCGCTCGTACGCGCGGTGCTCGACGCGATGCACGCGCCCGCGCTCGATCTGGCCGGCGCGCTCGACATCGGCGGCCTCGCGGCGCTGCTCGAACATGCGGCGCTGATGCTGTCGAACGACACGGGGCCGCTGCATCTCGCGGCCGCGCTCGGCACGCCCTGCGTGGGCATATTCTGGTTCACCAATGCGCTGCAGGCCTTGCCGCTCGCTCAGGGCCGCTGTCGCGCGGCGGTGTCGGCGCGCATCGTCTGCCCGGTCTGCGGCGAGCCGAACTTGACGTCGCGCTGCGCGCACGACGACAGCTTCGTCGACGACGTGACCGTCGACGAAGTCGCGACGCTCGCCGACGAAGTGCTCGCCGAGCGTACCTAGCCGCGCCGCTTCCCGAACCGCTTCCGGTCACTTGAAAGGAGTTCGCTCATGCTGACGCAGCAAACGAAGGACATCGTCAAGGCAACGGCCCCCGTGCTGGCCCAACACGGCTACGACATCATCCAGTGCTTCTATCGGCGCCTGTTCGACGCGCATCCGGAACTGAAGAACGTGTTCAACATGACGCACCAGCAACAGGGCCAGCAGCAGCAGGCACTTGCGCGCGCGGTGTACGCGTATGCGGAAAACATCGAGGATCCCGGCAGCCTCGCGGCCGTGCTGAAGAACATCGCGAACAAGCACGCGAGTCTCGGCGTGCGGCCCGAACACTATCCGATCGTCGGCGAGCATCTGCTCGGCGCGATCAAGGAAACGCTCGGCGATGCGGCCACCGACGCGATCGTCTCCGCGTGGGCGCTGGCGTACGGCAACCTCGCCGATCTGCTCGCCGGGATGGAAAGCGGGCTGTACGAGCAGGCGGCGACGCGCGTCGGCGGCTGGACCGGCTGGCGGACCTTCATCGTCCGCGACAAGCGGCCGGAAAGCAGCGTGATCACGTCGTTCGTGCTGGAGCCGGCCGACGGCCGGCCGGTCGCCAATTTCGAGCCCGGTCAATACGTGAGCGTCGCGGTCGACGTGCCGACGCTCGGCCTGCAGCAGATCCGCCAGTACAGCCTGTCCGACATGCCGAACGGCCGCACGTACCGGATCTCGGTGAAACGCGAAGGCGGCGGCCCCTATCCGCCCGGCTATGTGTCGTGCCTGCTGCACGATCACGTGAACGTCGGCGACGAGGTCCGCCTCGCCGCGCCTTACGGCTGCTTCCATATCGACGTCGATGCGAGCACGCCGATCGTGCTGATCAGCGGCGGCGTGGGCCTCACGCCGATGATCAGCATGCTCAAGCGCGCGATCCAGGATCCGAAGCGGCAGGTCGTGTTCGTCCACGGCGCGCGCAACAGCGGCGTGCACGCGATGCGCGACCGGCTGCGCGAAACCGCGCGCACGCATACGAATTTCAGTCTGATCGTGTTCTACGACGATCCGCTTCCGCAAGACCTCCCCGGCCGCGACTACGACCATGCGGGCCTTGTCGACGTGAATGCGATCAAGGATGCGATCCTGCTGCCGGACGCCGACTACTACATCTGCGGGCCCGTGCCGTTCATGCGGCTGCAGCACGATGCGTTGAAGCAGCTCGGCATTCCGGAAGCGCGGATCCATTACGAGGTGTTCGGGCCGGATCTGTTCGCGGAATGATGCGCGGCGCGCGGGAATTGCGATCGCGACCGGCGCGTGACGTCCCTGCGTATGCGCCGGTGCGGCACTGCAGTCGATGAGCCGCCGCGCCGACGCGCAATCGTCCCGAGCATGGCAAGCCAATCACGTCGGTATTTGCGTTCATCGGGATAAGTTTTCTTATCATAACGACATCATCCCTATACGTAACTTCGGCTTTCAAAAACGCACGTCGCGTCGGCACCGGTGAAACGCACAGCATGCAACGCCTCACCGGGCAGGCCGAGACCCGACGCGATCGCTCGGCCTTACATCGTCGACGACCGGTTCGACCGCAGCCGCGCAAACCGCTTGACCTTGAACTTTGCTTGAAGGTTATGGTTAACGTCCGCGCGCGTACCGAGGCCACCGGTACGCGCCCTGCCCTGCGGCAAACCACGTCGCGCGATCCGCGGCGGCCCGTGGCCGATCGCGACAGGACTACCGAACATGACTCGACGCATCCTCCACGTCGTCACCAACATCGCGCATTACGCCGACCCGTCGCAGCCGACCGGCCTGTGGCTCGCCGAACTGACGCACGCGTACGACATCTTCGCCGCGCGCGGCTACACGCAGCAGCTCGTCAGCCCGAAAGGCGGCGTGTCGCCGCTCGAGCCGCGCTCGCTCAAATGGCCGCACGCGGACGCCGCCGCGAAAGCGTGGCGCGCCGACCCCGCCCATCAGACGCTGCTCGCCAACACCGCACGCCCGGACGACATCGACGCGGCCGCGTTCGATGCGATCTACTTCACCGGCGGTCACGGCGTGATGTGGGACTTCCCCGACGATGCAGGGCTGCAGCGGCTCACGCGCGAGATCTACGAACGCGGCGGCATCGTCGCGGCGGTCTGCCACGGCTATTGCGGGCTGTTGAACACGCGCTTGTCCGACGGGTCGCTGCTCGTGACCGGACGCCGGCTCACGGGCTACGCGTGGATCGAGGAGGTGCTGGCCGGCGTCGCGAACAAGGTGCCGTACAACGTCGAAGAGGAAATGAAACGGCGCGGCGCGCGCTATGAGAAGGCGCTGCTGCCGTTTACGTCGAACGTCGTCGTCGACGGGCACCTCGTGACGGGACAGAATCCGCAGTCGGCGAAGGCGACGGCCGAGCAGGTCGCGGCGCTGCTGTAGCCGGTCGCGCGCGCGCAACGCAACGAAACGCAACGCATGCGCCGGCCCATCGGTGCCGCATCGGCCGGCGATTTCGCGACGCGTCGCAGCGGTGCGCGGTGGTGCCGCATCGGCACCGCACACGTCGTTGCGGAATCGGCTCAGATCGCGTCGAAACGCAAGCCCGCATGCCGCACGAGCCGGTCGACGAGCCGCTCGCCGAACATCGTCGCGGGCGTCCAGAACCCGCCGCCGCGCGTGCGGTCGCTGCCTGCGCGGCAGTCGAGCGCGAGACAGATCGCCGCCTGCCCGAGCATCTTGCCCGTCGACCCATAACCGGGATCGCGATCGCCGGTCACCTTCAGGCGCACGATCCGCCCGTCCGGTGCGTGACCGAAGAAGCGCAGATCGAAGCAGCCCGCGCGCTGGGCAGCGAGGCTCGGCCCTTCGCCGGGCTTCGGCAGCAGGAAACGCTCCATCGCGCTGCGCACGGGCTTCACGAGCACGCCGGCCATGAATGCGCCCAGCGCGACGACGGTCGCCCGCGCAACGACGCTCCCGCAGATACCGTGCCCCGTCACGATCGCTTCGTCGTAGCGGAAGCCGTTGCCGTATGCGTCGCCGGCCAGCGCGTTCGAACGGTGTACGACGCGCTCGTTGACGGCCGCCATCACGAACGGCGCGATCCACGCGTCGCAATCGCGATCGAACTCGGCCGACCGGACCGCATGCTGACGCACCGTGAAGCGATGATCGCGCGGGCATAACGCATACGGATCGAGCAGCATGCGGCGCAGTGCCGGATCGGCCGCGGCCTCGCGAACGACATTGATCATGCTCGCGACCGTTCCGCCCGACGCGCTGCCCTTCAGGGTCTTGACGCGCATCGTCACGTGCTCGGCCGGCGCGCCCCATTCGTGCAGCGCGCGTTGCTGAAGGACGTACACGCCAAGATCCGACGGAATCGAATCGAAGCCGCAGCAGTGCACGATGCGCGCGCCCGACTGCGTGGCGGCTGCTTCGTATCGGTCGATCATGCGCTTGATCCACTGCGTCTCGCCGGTCAAATCGCAATAGTCGGTGCCGCTTTGCGCGCAGGCGCGCACGAGCGGCTCGCCGTACAGCGCATAGGGGCCGACGGTCGACACGACGACGCGCGTCTGCGCGCAGAGCGTCTGGAGCTGCGCGTCGTCGGACGCGTCGGCGACGAGGATCGGCAGCGTGCGCGCCGCGTCGCCGAGCGAATCGCGCAACTGCGCAAGCTTCGCTTCGGAGCGGCCGGCAATCGCCCAGCGCAGCGTGTCGGCGCCGCTCGAGAGATGTTCGGCCAGATGGCGCGTGAGGATCTGGCCGACGAAGCTCGTCGCGCCGAACACCACGAGGTCGTAGGAGGGGTGGGTCATCGATGATTCCTTGGCGACACGATGGGATAACGCGCGCTCAGCGCTACGAGCGGCGCGACGAACAGCAGTTGCACGCTGCCGGAACGGTAGTAGAAATTCGGCGCCCGGATGGCGCCGAGCGACGACTCCACGATGCGCTTTGGAATGCGCCGGAAGAAGGCGACATTGCCGGCGGCCGGGTCGCGCGCGAAGTCGTCGAGATCCGGATTCATCCGGAAGCGGTCGTAGTAGCCGCCGGCGGGCACGTCGACCGTGTGCGGCCCGAAGCCGACTGGCGTGGTGCCGGTGCGTATGTCCATGTCCTGCCTCTCCTCGCTGATTCGTCGCGGCAGGCACTACACCGCGAGCCCGCGGGCTCAAAGACCCTCAGCCGGCACTCTAGGCTTGAACTTCACTTCAAGGTCAAGGACCTGCATTAGAGGAACGCCTCGGCGCGGCGCGCGCGTGGCGCAATCGGCGTCGGTGGGCCGCGGTGAAGTTCCAGTTGCGCCGGCTTAGCCGCGGCAAGGCGCCCGAGCCGCGCGTGTCGCCGCTGCGCGCTGGTCGTCCAGCAGCATCGCCGATGCATGCAGCACGCGCCGGTATCGGCGCAGCATGACGCAGCGCGCGCCCCCGCGCACGGCTACGGTTGCGCGGGCGCCTGCGCGTCGCGCGCCGCCGCATCGGTTCGCGAAGCATCGGTTCGCGAAGCATCGGCATGCGGAGCATCGGCACGCGCAGCATCGGCATGCGGAGCATCGGCATGCGGAGCATCGGCACGCGCAGCATCGACATGCGAAGCATCGACACGCCGAGCATCAGCACGCGCCACACCATCACGCCCGCCATCCCCCTCCCGCCAACCCCCGCCGAGCGCCTTGTACAGCGCGACGAGATCGGTCGTCGTCTGCAGCGCGCCCTGCACGGCCTGCTGACGCCCTTCCGACCATTGCCGCTCCGCGTCCAGCACGTCGAGAAACGGCGACAGCCCCTTGCGGTAACGATCGCGCGCGAGTTCCAGCGCGCCCTGCTCCGCGCGCACGGCATCGTCGAGCGCGGCTGCGCGCGTCTGGTCGGTGCGGTACACGGCGAGGGCATTGTCGACGTCGCGCAGCGCGACGAGCACGGTCTGCCGATACGCGAGCGCCGCCTCCGCCTGACGCGCCTGCGTGAGCCGCAGGTTCGACACCAGCGCGCCGCCCGAAAAAATCGGCAGCGACACCGCAGGCCCGAACGCATAGAACAGATGCGACCAGTGCGCGAGTTCGCGCACATGTGTCGCGCGCAGCCCGACTTGCCCGGTCAGCGACACGTCCGGATAGAACTGCGCGACCGCGACGCCGACGTCGGCCGTCGCCGCGTGCAGGTCGGCTTCCGCGCGCCGGATGTCGGGCCGGCGGCGCGCGAGCGTCGACGGCAGGCCGACCGGCACGGCGGGCGGCACGCCCGGCAGCGCACGCGGCGTGTCGAGCCAGTCGTCGAGCGCGCCCGGCGCACCGCCGACCAGATAGGCAAGCCCGTTCTTCAGCAGCACGATCTGCTGATCGAACTTCGGTAGTTGCGCACGCAACTGGGCGAGCCGCGCGTCGGCGCTGCGCACGTCGAGGTCGCTCGCCAGGCCGTGTGCGGCCTGCTCGCGCGTCAGATCGCGCAGTTCGCGCTGCGCACGCACGAGTTCGTCGGCGAGCGCGCGCTGCGTCTGCGCACCGCGCAGCTGCAGATAGGTCTGGGCGACCTCCGCTTCGAGCGACAGCAGTGCGTCGTCGTGGCTCGCGACGGCCGCACCCGCCTGCGCATCGGCCGCCTCCACCGCACGCCGCACGCGTCCGAACAGATCGAGCTCCCACGACGCGTCGAAGCCGGCCTGCCACAGGTTGACCGGCGATTCCAGCGCATCGAGCGCGCCGCGCGCACGCTGCTGCACGGCCGCGCCGGTGCCCGCCCCGAGCCGGTCGAGCGGCGAACCGGGCGCGCCGAGCCGGTCGATCTGCCGGTCCAACCCTTGATCTTCGACGAACCCCTTCAGGCCGAGCTGCTCGCGCTGATAGCTCGCGCTTGCGCGCACGTCGGGCAAGCCCTGCGCGGCGGCGGCACGCACCTGCGCACGCGCCTGCGCAATGCGCAGCACCGCGGCCTGCACGTCGAGGTTGTCGCGCGCCGCGCGTTCGACGAGCCGGTCCAGCAGCGGATCGCCGAACGCGCGCCACCAGCGCGGATCGGGATCGGCGTCCGTCGTCGGCGTGGAAGCCGGCGCGCGCGCGCCCGACGCAGGCGCGGCCGCGTCGGCGCGCTGCAGCGCATGCCAGCCCGCGGGCACGTCGGCGCGCGGCGGTGTGAAATCCGGGCCGACCGTACATGCGCCCAGCAGCGTGCCGGCGACCGCGGCAGCCGCGGCGGTCGCACGGCGCAGCGCGCGCGGCCGGCGGCTGCGGCGGGCGGCGTCGCACGTCGTCATGTCAATGCCCTCCTCCGGCGCGTGCGGCCTTCACCGGCGAAAACAGGAATGTCAGCGGAATGCACGCGGCACAAAACACCGCGAGCAGCGCAAATACGTCGATATACGCGAGGATCGTCGCCTGCGACACGAAGGTCTCGTAGAGCCGGCCGTTCGCGGTCTGCAGCGCGGCCGCCGGCGTGCCGCCCGACAGCTCCGCGATCGCTCGCGCGTTCGCATGCAGCGCGTCCTGGAAGTTCTGCGACAGCGGCGACGTATGCGCGGACAGATGCGCCATGCGTGCCTGCGTGCGTTCGCGAATCAGCGCAGTCGACACCGAGATGCCGATCGACCCGGCGACGTTGCGGAACATCGTAAACAGCGCCGACGCATCGTCGTTCAGCCGCTGCGGCACGGTCAGATACGCGAGCGTCGTGATCGGCACGAACATGAAGCCGATCGCGAGCGACTGCGCGCAGCGAATCATCACCAGATGCCGATAGTCGATGTCGGGCACGAGCATGCGCGAATAGGCCAGTGCGAACGCGAGCAGCACGAAGCCGAAGCCGACGAGATAGCGCGTCTGCACGTGCGGCATCAGCCGGCTCACGAGCGGAATCTCGAGCGTGATCAGCAGCGCGCCCGGCGACAGCACGAGACCGGCGAGCGTCGCCGTGTAGCCGAGATGCTGCTGCGCGAGCTGCGGCACGATCACCGCGCTGCCGTACAGCACGGCCGCGAACGTCGCGATCGTCACGCAGCCGAGCGCGAAGTTGCGATCGCGCAGGCACGACAGATCGACGACGGGCTTCCTCGTGCGCAGCAGCCAGAGCGTCGCGCCGACGAGCCCGAGTGCGGACAGCACCGCGAAGGTCCGGATGAACGTCGAGCCGAACCAGTCCTCGTCCTCGCCGCGATCGAGCATGACCTGCAAGCAGCCGAGCCCGATCGCGATCAGGCCGATCCCGACGTAGTCGACCGACAGCCCGCGCACCGCGCCGCGTCGCCACGGCGGATCCTCGACGAGCTGCATCACGGCGAGCACGGTCAGCACGCCGATCGGCACGTTGAGCAGGAACACCCAGCGCCACGAGAAGTGATCGGTGATCCAGCCGCCGAGCGTGGGCCCGAGCACCGGCGCGACGACGATCGCGATCGCCGACACCGAGAACGCGCGGTTGCGCTGCTCGGGCGGAAACGTGTCGAGGATGATCGACTGCTGGTTCGGCTGCAGCCCGCCGCCGAACAAGCCCTGCAGCACGCGGAACACGATCAGCTCGCCGAGGTTCGTCGCGATGCCGCACAGGAACGAGCACGCGGTGAACGCGGCGATGCAGAGCACGAAGTAGCGCTTGCGTCCGAGCAGCCGGCCGAGAAACCCGGAGATCGGCAGCACGATCCCGTTCGCGACCAGATACGACGTGAGCGTCCAGGTGGCCTCGTCGTAGCTCGCGGACATCGTCCCCGCGATGTGCGGCAGCGCGACGTTGACGATCGTCGTGTCGAGCACTTCCATGAAGGCGGCGAGCGTGACCACGACGGCGACGAGCCACGGATTCGCGGCCGGCCGCCAGTCGCCGCCGGGTGCCGCCGCCTGATCGGCGGGCCGGTTCATCGGCCGAGGGCCGCTCGGATGAACGGCAGTCGAAGGTCGGACATCGTTGCGCTCCGTGCGCGGCGCGCCGCATGCAGCGGCGGCCGGTCATTTCAGATGGACGGTCGGCTCGACCGACAGGCCGAGGCCGAGCGGCGGATTGCGCGGCAGCGGATCGTCGAGCACGATCTTCACCGGCACACGCTGGACGATCTTGACGAAGTTGCCGGTCGCGTTCTCGGCCGGGAACGCGGAAAACCGCGAGCCGCTGCCGAGCTGGATGCTGTCGACGTGACCGTGCAGATCGAGATCGGGATACGCGTCGACCGACACGTCGACGCGATCGCCGACGCGCATCCGCTTCAGTTGCGACTCCTTGAAGTTCGCGGTGATCCACACGCGCGGCGTCACGATCGAGAAGATCGACGTACCGGGCTGCAGGAACGAACCGAGCTGCACGTTGCGGCGCGTGACCCAGCCGTCCGACGGCGCGCGCATCGTGCAGTACGCGAGATTCAACTCCGCCTGCTCGAGCTGCGCGCGCGCCTGCAAGACCTGCTGACGGCGCTCCTCGACGACCGTTTCGGCTTGCCGGATCTGTTGCGGCACGAGGCTCGCGGTGCGCGCCTGCGCCTGCGCCATCGCGACGTTCGCGTCGGCGCTCGCGCGCTGCGCGTCGGCCGCGTCGATCGCCTGCTGCGAGGTCGCGCGCACATCGACCGCGCGCTGCCGCGCCTGCGCGGCCAGCGCCTGCCGGTACGCGGCCTCCGCCGATTCGATCTGCGCGCGCGCCTGCCGGTACTGCGCCGGATACTGGACGCGCGCGATGTCGAGCTGCACGCGGGCCGCGTCGAGCTGCGCCTCGGCGAGACCGAGCTGCGCGCGCGCCGCGTCGACCTGTGCGCGGTAGTCGCGCGGATCGATCTCGACGAGCACGTCGCCGCGATGCACGTAGACGTTGTCGTCGACCGCGAGGCGCGTCACGTAGCCCGACACGTGCGGCGCGACGGCGACGGCATTGCCGTCCGTGTACGCATCGTCGGTGCTCTCCTGATTGCGCGTCGCGAACCACCACACGAGCCCGCCGACGACGATCAACAACGCGATCGCGCCGAGGATGATCAGCGGCTTGCGGCCCGGCCGCTTGCGTTCGCCGCCGTCTCCCGCGCCATCGCCGTCGCCGCCGGTGCGGCCGCCGCGATCGTCGTGCGGATGCCTGTCTCCACCGCCGCCGCCCGGTGCGTCGGCGTCGCGCTCGCCGCGCGGCTCGCCGTGTCCGCTGCCGGTTCCGCTGCCGCGGCCGGCATCGTCGTCGCCGGCACGCGCGACGCGCACGGGCGCGCCGCCCGGCTCGCGGTCGAGCGGCGCATCGGCCGTGCGCGCGCTTGCGCGACGCCGGACGCCGCGCGCGGTGCGCGTCCGCGCCTGCCGTCGCGCGAGCGGCGAAGCGCGCGTCGGCGCGACGCGGTCTCGCAGGCGATCGGGCAACGGGGACACGGTGACCTCGGACATCGAACGGCGCTCCTGTGTGCAACCCGTGCGCACCGACGTGCGCGCGGGCCTCATGGCGCGCGATCGAAGCAAGTGCCGCGCCTGCCCGGCTCCTATCCATGTCGCACCGACGACGCGGCAGCCGCTCCGACGCGCATTTTTTACAACGACGGTTGCACCGGCCGCGCGGCGTCGCGCAGCCGGCACGCGCGATGCGCGCGAATCCGTCCCGTTCCGACAGGAGGCATTCGATGACCCGTCCCAGCCCGCTCGACACCGATACGCGCGGCGAAGATCGCGGCGACAGCACGCCGGGCCCCGAAGGCAAGCGCGGCGGCACCGCGACGCCGCCGCCGCGCAGCGCGCGCGATCCGGCCGAAGGCAAGCCGCAGCCGGCCGATGCGCTGCCCGGCGTGCAACCGGCCGATCACGGCGACCGCGCCGCTGGCAAGCCCTGACGGACGGCCGCGCGCCCGGCGACACGTCAGCAGAAATGACAACGCGTTGAAAAACCGCGGACGCACGCGGCCACGGCCGCCCGCGCGGCGCGCGCCGCACTACGGGCCCGCGACGTGCTCGGCATCCGGCGCAACCGTCGTCCACTTTCACACGGAGGCTTCATGTTCATTCACAACACCCGATTGCAGTACACGGTGCGCGTCGACGCGCCGAACCCCGGTCTCGCCAACCTGCTGCTCGAACAGTTCGGCGGACCGCAGGGCGAACTCGCCGCCGCGATGCGCTACTTCACGCAGGCGATCACCGAGGAAGATCCGGGCCGCAAGGACATGCTGTTCGACATCGCGACCGAGGAGCTGAGCCACCTGGAAGTGATCGGCTCGCTCGTCGCGATGCTGAACCGCGGCGCGAAGGGCGAGCTCGCGGAAGCAGTCGACGAACAGGCCGAGCTGTACCGCAAGCTGAACGGCGCGGGCAACGACAGCCACGTGACGCAGCTGCTGTACGGCGCCGGTTCGCCGCTGACGAATTCGGGCGCGGTGCCGTGGAGCGCCGCGTACATCGACACGATCGGCGAGCCGACCGCCGATCTGCGCTCGAACATCGCGGCCGAGGCGCGCGCGAAGATCATCTACGAACGGCTGATCAACGTGTCGGACGATCCGAGCGTGCGCGAAGCGCTCGGCTTCCTGATGACGCGCGAAGTGTCGCACCAGAAGTCGTTCGAGAAGGCGCTCTACGCGATCACCGCGAACTTCCCGCCCGGCAAGCTGCCGCCGATGGAGCCGTACGACCGCGTGTACTTCCGGATGCAGGAAGGCGCGGAGCCGATGCCGGGCCCGTGGAATCGCGGCGATGCGCTGTCGGTGCGGCGTGGCGAGCCGGCCGTCGACGGCGGCGACGGCCTCGCGACGGGCGCAGTCGATCCGACGCAGTCGCAGGCGCTCGAAGCGATGGCGCGCCGGCTCGCGTCCGACCCGAACTGCGATCCGACGACCGGTGCCGAGCTCGGCGCCGGTGCACCGCACGACAGCACGACATCGCCGGTGCCGCCGGTGTCCGGCACGCCGGGCGTGTAACGCACAAGGGGCGCGTACGCGCGCCTCGGCCCGCATTCACCGAAACGACAGGAGAACGAGGCATGGCAAGCGAAGCGAACGTAGTAGACGAGCGGTTGATGGAATGGCTGCGCGACGCGCATGCGATGGAGGAACAGGCCGAGACGATGCTGTCGTCGATGGCCGGCCGGATCGAACATTATCCGGACCTCAAGCGGCGCATCGAGCAGCACATCGAGGAAACGCGCGAACAGGCGCGGCTGATCCGCAGCTGCATCGAGCGGCGCGGCGGCTCGGTGTCGACCGTGAAGGATCTCGGCGCAAAGACGATGGCCTGGGTGCAGGGCATGTCGGGGATGTTCGTGTCGGACGAGATCGTCAAGGGCGGCATGGCGAGCTACATGTTCGAGCACTTCGAGATCGCCGCGTACCGCAACCTGATCGAGGCCGCGCGCGTGGCCGGCGACGTCGAGACGCAGACGATCTGCGAGCGGATCCTGCCCGAAGAGCAGGCGATGGCGGCCTGGCTCGAGCACAACATGGCGGGCGTCGTGCGCACGTATCTCGCGCGCGAGATGCGTCCGAACACGACGGCGAAACGCTGAGCGGTCGCGGCCGGCCGCGCCGCCGCGGCGCGTGCGACCGGCCGCTCGCCCCCGCTCGGCGGGCCGCCGCGGCAGGCACGCGGCTTGCGCGATGCTCCGCCATGAATGCCCCCGCCGCCTGTCCGCTACCCGACATGAAACTGCCCGATCCCGCCGACTTTCCCGTTCGCGCGGTCCCGCTCGCGCCGCTGGCGAAGGAACGCGCGACGGTACTCTGTCATCGCAACGGCCGCGTTCTGCTGGTCGCGCGCCGGCCGTCGTCGCGCTGGACGCTGCCGGGCGGCGTGATTCGCCGCGGCGAGTCCGCGCTCGACGCCGCGCATCGCGAGCTGCACGAGGAAACGGGACTGACGGGGCTCGACCTCGCGTATTTCTTCTACGTCGACGGCAATGTGAAACGCCATCACGTGTTCGTCGTCGATCTGCCGGCCGGCATGCATGCGTGCCCCGGCCGCGAGATCGCGCTGTGCCGCTGGGTGCCGATCGACGCGGTGGCGCGCTGGCCGGCCAGCACGCCGACACAGCGCATCGTGCGTCAGCTCGCGCAGCTGCGCGACGTCGCGAGCGCGGACGCACCCGCGCTTACGCGCCGTCCGCCTTCCCGGTCAGCGCCGTGACCGATTGCTCGGGCTCGCGCGCAAGCCCCTGCGCGAACACCTTCAGCCCTTCGAGCAGCGGCGTGATCGCTTCCCACAGCGCGTCGTCGTTGAGCAGCCGGTAGACGCCGCGCACGCCCGGCGCGACATGTTCGTGCTCGGCCGGCTGCCACGCGCCGATGTGGCGCAGTGCGTCGGCGGCCGCGAACATCGTCTTGCCGAACTGTTCGGGCGGCACGCGCGAGAGCGCCATCACGAGCATCGCGAGATTCTGCACGCCGGTCTGCGTGCCGGGCTTGTCGAGCGCGCCGACCAGCACCTCGGCGATCTTCGCGTTCGCGCTGACCACGTCGTTCGCGAAACGCAGGAAGCCGTGACGGTGCAGGCTGCCGAGCAGGCGTTCGAGTGCGTCGTGCGCATTCGGTTCGGAAGGAGGGGGTGTCGTATCGTCAGGCAGGCGTTCGGCCATCGGCTGTTCTCCGGAACGGGCGCCGCCGCGTGCGGCGCGACAGGAACACCCGCGGCAGGTGCGCCGCGGGGCGAATGACGGCGCGTCCGGCGCGCGGACGCGCCGGCGCGGCGCCGTGCGGGCGGGACGCGGTGCGACGCTGCGAGAGATCGTCGCACAACGCAAGGTTGCGCTCGCCCGGCGCGGGCGCACGCGGGCGGGCGGCGGCGCGCGAGTGTCGCGCACGCCGCCGCGCCGGGGCGCATCAGCTCGCGCCGTCGCCCGCGTCTGCGCGGTACTCGCTGCGCGTGCCGAGCCCGTCGTCGACGGTCCGCACGCCGTCGACGGCCGACACGCCGTCGACGATCGCCTGCCGCTCGGCTTCGTCGATCGCGCCGCTCAGCCGCACATGGCCGTCCTCGACGCTCACGTCGATGTCGTGCGGACGACCGGTGAGCCGCGCGAGTTCGGCGCGCACGCGCGCCGCGATCAGCGCGTCGTCCGCATGCTCGGGCTGCCAGTGCTCGCGCAGACCCGCGATCGCACTGCGCGCGCGATCGGTCGCCTGTTTCGCGCAATTGCTCGCATAGTCGACGACGCCGTGTCCGCCGGCCGCGGCCTTGTCGCAGACGTACGCACGTCGGCGGCGGCCCGACGCCGGATCGAGAAAGTACATCGCGACCGCGCCGCATGCGACGGCCGCAGCAAGATTCATCAGCGGTTTCAGACGAGTCTGGGATTCCATGGCAACACCGTGCGCAATACCCGGGGACGGCCGGGCTTCGCCGCCTACGCAGCACGCGCCGTTCCTCGATCGTGCGCGAGCCGCACAAGCTGCCGCGGCTGCACGCGCTGCATCGGCGGCGCAATCCGCGTCGCGCGCTCGGTATACGCCAGACAGCACTCAGCGCGATGCCGCGTGCCGCCGCGCATACCGCCAGCCGCGCACGCACTCCTCCGCATACGGAATCACCGCGAACACGAGCACGGCCGCGAGCAGTACGACGATGTAAAGCGGCTCGGTCGGCCGCCAGCGCAGGGCGAAGTCGGCCGCGTGCACGCCGTCGCGCAACCGTGCGGGCAGCACGATCCACGCGATCAGCGAGAGCGCGACGAGCGGCATCATTTCGAGAAAGCTGTGCACGTGCTGCTCGAACGGCGACACGTCGCGCCGCGACACGGCGAAGCGGACGTCGGCCAGCGCGGTGAACTCGTGCAGCACGAAACCGGCCGCCATCAGCGCGAGCACGGTCAGATCGATTTCGAACAGCAGCGCGACGAGCAGCGGAATGCCGACCTCGACGAGCTGCGCGACATGCAGCAGCGACTCGCGCACGCCCGACGTCGAGGCGATCTGCGAGCGTCGATGGCAGAGCCAGTCGACGAAGCCGGCCGCGATCCAGAGCGGCAGCACGAAGAAGCGCAGATAGCCGTCCGCGAGTTCGGTCGCGCTCATCGGTACGCGTTCGCAGCGCGCCGAACGAAATGACAAACGCTTGAAAAATGCGGATGTCGGGCGCGCACGCGCGATGCGGCGGTGCCGAAAAGCGCGTTCGTCACGACGCGTCCCGCGGCGCGTCGGCCATGTCGCGCACGCGTGCGCAATCCTCTTCGAGGCCTTCGCGCGTGCCCGCCCGCTTCGCGAGCTTCATGTACGCCTGCGCGAGCTGATTCAGCTCCTCCTCCGACGCATCCTCGATCCCGATCAGCCGGTCGCTCGCGGAACGCGTCGCCGCGACGAGTTCGTCGAGCTTCAGATGCAGCGCGACGCTGTCGCGGTTCTGGTTCCGCTGCAGCAGGAACACCATCAGGAACGTGATGATCGTCGTACCCGTGTTGATCACGAGCTGCCACGCGTCGGAATAGTGAAACAGCGGCCCGCTGACGAGCCACAGCAGCGTCACGGCGACGGCCGAGCCGAACGCGATCGGCGAGCCGGCCCACGCCGTGACGCCGGACGCGAAGCGCTCGAACGCGCGCGTGACGGGATGCGGGGCCGACGCGCGGTCGGTCCCGTGACGGTCGGCCGCGTCCGGCCGGACGCGGGATGAATCGTTCGCTTCGCGCATGACACCTCCCGGATGGAACAAGTAAGCGCACCCGCACGCGGACCGCGCGCCGCGGCAACGTAGTGGCGCGGGGTACGGTCCCGATGCGGGCGTCGACGCTGTATGAAGCAACCGGCATGCCCGGGCCGATGCGCCGATGCGCCGATGCGCCGATGCGCCGATGCGCCGATGCGCCGATGCGCCGATGCGCCACGCGCTTCGCACTTCGCACTTCGCACTTCGCACTTCGCGCTTCGTGCTTCGTGCTTCGTGCTTCGTGCTTCGTGCTTCGTGCTTCGTGCTTCGTGCTTCGTGCTGCGTGCTGCGTGCTGCGTGCTGCGTGCTGTGCGGGCGTTCGGAGCGTATGCGATGTGGCGGTTTGCATGGTTTGCGCGATGCGCGCGCCGTGCCGTGCCGCGCCGTATGCGCCGCATGCATCCTCTGCACCCTCACCGCGGCGCGTGCGTATCCTCGTCGTCCGGGAAGTACCGCGTGTCGGTCCACTGCGCGATGCCGTCGAGATCCGGAAAGATCGTCGCGACGCTAATTCCGACGCGCGCAAGCTCATGCCGGATCGCGGCGAACCGCTCGCCCGGCACGACGATGCGCGTGAGGCGCCCCGCGAAGTCCGGCTGTTCGTCGAGCGGCGCGAAGCACTGCGCATCGGCGTCGTAGCTATGGATCGTGAACCACCCGTCCTGCGCGGTGATGCGCGGCATCACATGGCGCGGCCGGAACACTTTCGTGCGCGTGACACCGAGCGGCGCGCGCCGCTCGGCGATCGTCGCGATGTCGTCCGCATCGTGACGCAGGCACCAGACGACACCGTCGACGCCCGCCTCCGACGCGCTCCTGACCGCGAACCACAGCGCGGCGAGCGCGCTGCCGGACCAGTCGAGCAAGCGCGTGCGCATCCCGTGCTGCTGCGCGATCGCGAGCCAGTCGCACGCGTCGAGATTCGGCGCCGGTTCGAGATGCGGCAGCGCACTGCGCATGAATTCGTCGAGCATCCGCGCTTCGATATCGGGCGTCGAGCGCCCGCGCGCGATGCTCGGCGCGAGCGCCCAGCCCGCGTTGCACTGCCCGCGAAAGAGCCGCGCGGCGCGGCCGTCGTCCTGCGCGGCGATGCGCGTCATGTAGTCGGCGACGCTGTCGATCGCTTCGCCCGCGTCGCGTGCGCGTTCACCTGCCATCCGTCGTCTCCCCTTTTCGTCGGCCGCGGCCGTCACATATGCTCGTACCCGACGTCGCCGCGCACCTTGCCGCGGAACACCCAGTACGACCAGCCCACATACATCAGCAGCACCGGCAGCATGAACGCGGTGCCGATCATCAGGAATTCCTGCGACATCTGCGCCGACGCGGCCGACCACAGCGTCACGGACGGCGGCGCGACGTGCGGCCACAGGCTGATCGTGAGTCCCGAGAAGCCGAGAAAGAACAGCCCGATCGACGCGACGAACGGCAGCACCTCGCCGCGGCCGTGCAGCGCGCGCCAGGCGAGCCACGCGAGCAGCGCCGTCAGCACCGGCACCGGCGAGAAGAACAGCAGGTTCGGCCAGGCAAACCAGCGCGCGGCGATCGCCGGATCGGCGAGCGGCGTCCAGATGCTGACCGCGACGATGAACACGATCACGCCGATCAGTGCGTGGCGCGCGGCTCGCCGCGCGGCGAGCTGCAGCGGCCCTTCGGTCTTCATCACGAGCCAGGTGGCGCCGAGCAGCAGATAGCCGACGACGAGCCCCGCCGCGGTCAGCAGCGGAAACGGCGCGACCCAGTCCCAGCTCGTGCCGGCGAAACGCCCGTCGACGACGCGAAAGCCCTGCACGAACATGCCGAGCACCGCGCCCTGCGCGGCGGTCGCCACAAGCGAGCCGCACGCGAACGCCCCGCTCCAGAGCCGCTTGCGCGCGCCGACCACGCCGCGAAACTCGAACGCGACGCCGCGAAACAGCAGCCCGAGCAGCATCAGCAGCACCGGAAAGTAGACGCCCGGCACGACGACCGAGAACGCGCCCGGAAACGCGGCAAGCAGCAGCGTGCTGCCGAGCACGAGCCAGGTTTCGTTGAAGTCCCACACCGGCGATACCGACGCGATCATGCGGTCGCGCTCCGCTTCGTCGCGGCGCCAGAAGAACAGCATCCCGACGCCGAGATCGAAGCCGTCGAGCAGCACGTACATCAGCACCGACAGCGCGAGCACACCGGCCCACAGCGGTACGAGATCAAGCCCTGTCATCATTTGCTCCCGGTGGTTGCGCGCCGCTGTCCGACACGGCCGACAGCGGCCGCGCGGGCCGCTCCGAGACGGCCGCGCCCGGCGTTCCCGCATGCGCGGGCGCCGTGTCGGGCCCGAGCCGCACGAGCCGGCGCAGCAGCACGAAGCCCGCGCCGAAGATCGCCAGATAGCCGATCGCATAGAGCGCGAACGACAGCGCGACGTCGCCCGTCGTCAGCGACGGCGTGACCGAGTCGGCCGTGCGCATCAGCCCGTACACGGTCCACGGCTGCCGGCCGGCTTCAGTCGTCGTCCAGCCCGCGAGCACCGCGAGGAAACCGATGGGCATCGCCAGACGGCACGCGTGCAGCCAGCCGCGTGCCGCGTACAGCCTGCGTCTGCGCCACAGCGTGAGCCCGCGCACGACGATCGCGAGCATCACGATGCCGAGCCCGACCATCAGATGGAACGCGAAGAACACGACCGGCACCGACGGCCGCTGGTCGCGCGGCCAGTCCTTCAGCCCGTGCACGAGCCCGTTCCAGTCGTGCGTCAGATACAGGCTGCCGAGGCGCGGAATCGACACCTCGAAGCGATTCGTCTCGCGCGCCTGATCGGGCCACGCGAACAGCGTCGCGCGCACGCCGCGGCCGGTGTCCCACAGCCCTTCCATCGCCGCGAGCTTCACCGGCTGATGTGCCAGCGTGTTGAGGCCGTGCGCGTCGCCGAGCGCGATCTGCACGGGCACGGCGATCGTCAGGAACCATAGCCCCATGCGGACCATCACGCGACTTTCGTCGGGCGCGCGCCGCTGCAGCAGATAGTGCGCGCCGACCGCGAGCACGACGAACGCGGTCGTGACGAGAAACGCGGTGACCGTATGCGCGAGCCGGAACGGGAACGACGGGCTCAGCAGTACCGACAGCATGCTGTCCGGATAGAAGCGTCCGTCGACGATCCGGTAGCCGGTCGGCGTCTGCATCCAGCTGTTCACCGCGAGAATCCAGAACGACGACAGCAGCGTGCCGAGCGCGACCAGCACGGCCGACATCGCATGCGCCCACGGCGGCACGCGCCGGCGGCCGAACAGCAGCACGCCGAGAAACGCCGACTCGAGAAAGAACGCGGTCAGAACTTCGTACGCCATGAAGCCGCCCACGACGTTCGACGTCGCCGCGACGAACCGGCTCCAGTTCGTGCCGAACTGGAACGGCATCACGATGCCCGATACGACGCCCATGCCGAACGACACCGCGAAAATTCGCAGCCAGAACGTCGACAGCCGCAGATACACCGTACGCCGCGTCGCCCAGTGCAGCACCTCGAGCGTCGCGATGAAGCACGACAGCCCGACGGTGAACGCGGGCAGCAGGATATGAAACGCGATCACCCAGGCGAACTGGAATCGCGACAGCAGCAATGCATCGATGTCCATGGGACCTCCGGTCAGGCGCGACGGCGCGGTCGCCATGCGCGCTCACGGCGTCGCGCCGTGCGCCTTCTGCCAGCGCTCCATCAGCGCGATCTCGTCGCGCTGCGCGGCGACGATGCGGCTCGCGAGCTGCCGCAGCGTCGGATCCTTGCCGTATTTCAGCTCGACCTGCGCCATGTCGATCGCACCCTGGTGATGCGGCGCCATATGCGAGACGAAATCGCGATCGGCGTCGCCCGTATAGCGCGCGGCGTCCATCGCTTCCATCATCCGGTGGTCCGCGCGCTGGAAGGCCTGCGTCGACGAGTCGGGCACGACGGTCGGGTCGGTCGGCCGCAGCTGCGCGGCGGCCGGCATCGCGGCCGCGAGCGCCGCGAGCGCCGCGCAGGCGGCCGCACAGCGCAGCGGGCGGACGAATCGGTGGGAATGAATCGGCATGACCAACCTCCTTGTCGAATGAAAGGCGGCGCGGTGCGCGGCCCGGCGCGAGGCGCGCAGGCACCGTGCCCGCGTGCTGGCGGCACGCCGATCGCGATCGCGCGGCCGTTCAGCGACGCCGCGCACGCGCGTGTCCTTCGCCGCGCGCGACGAGCGTGCGGATGCGATCGGCGGTACGGCACGCGATCGCCTGAATCGTCAGCGACGGATTCACGCCGCCGACGGTCGGAAACACGGAGCCGTCGCAGACCCACAGGTTCGGGATGTCCCAGCTCCGGCAATCGGCATCGACGACGCTCGTCGCCGGATCGTCGCCCATGCGCACGGTACCGGCGAGATGGCAGGTGTCGTCCTCTTCGTGCCAGATGTCGCGCGCGCCGGCCGCCTCGAGCGCGCGCGACATCTGCGCGAGCGCGTGGCGGATCATGCGCCGGTCGTTGTGGTCGTACGCGTAGGTCACGCGTGCGACCGGCAGCCCGTACGCGTCGCGCTCGTCGGCGAGCGTCACGCGGTTGTCCGCGCGCGGCAGCGTCTCGCCGACGATCTTCAGCCCCGCCTGGAAGTTGTAGCGCGCCATCTCGCGCTTGAGCGCATCGCCCCACAGCCCGCGCGACGCGAGCTTGCGCGCCCATTCGATCGGCAGCGGCCCCTGGCTCATCCAGCAGTAGCCGCCGAAGAAGTCCTTGCCTTCGTCGACGTAGTTCCAGTGCTCGGTCAGCGACAACGACGGCGGCCCCTTGTACCAGCGCACCTCGTCGTCCATCGTCCCCCACGACGCCTGGTTCAGCTGCGCCATCAGATAGCGGCCGACGAGGCCCGAGCTGTTCGCGAGCCCTTGCGGATGGCGGCCGTTCGCGGACAGCAGCAGCAGCCGCGGGCTCTCGATCGCATAGCCCGCCACCACGACGTTGCGCGCGCGCTGAAATCGCGTGCGGCCGTCGCGGCGATAGTGCACGCCCGTCACGCGATCGCCTTCGGCCTCGATGCGCAACGCCATCGCGAGGTCGCGCACTTCGGCGCCCGCGGACACCGCACGCGGAATCCACGTGACGAGCGCGCTCTGCTTCGCGTTCGTCGCGCAGCCGGCGATGCAGAAGCCGCGATACACGCACGGATGCGCGCGGCCGCGCGGCGCGGACAGCGTGGCGAGCGGCGTCGGCGCCCAGTCCATGCCGAGCGCCTCGGCGCCGCGCGCGAGCACCAGCGCGGCGGCGTTCAGTTCGTGCGCGCGATACGGATAGCGCGGGCGCGGCGGCCCCCACGGATAGCGGACCGGGCCGCTGATCTTCAGCGCCTGCTCGACCTCGCGGTAGTAATGCCACATCTCGCGCCAGTCGAGCGGCCAGTCGACGCCGTAGCCGAGTGCGCTACGCGAGCGGAACCATTCGGGACGAAACCGCAGCGACACCATCGCGAAGTGCACGGTGCTGCCGCCGATCGCGCGGCCGCTGTTGTTGGTGCCGAGCGTCAGCGGATCGGCGCCGTCGCAGATGCGTTCGTCGGTCCAGAACAGCTTGCGCTGATGCGACTCGTCCGATGCGAACTCCTCGAGCGGCCGCCACCACGCGCCCGCGTCGAGTGCGACGACCGAATAGCCGTATTCGGCGAGCTTGCACGCGAGCGTGCCGCCGCCGGCGCCGGTGCCGACGATCACGAAGTCGACCGGATCGTCGTCGCGAAACATGCGCATCGGCATCCAGCCGCCAATGCGCAGCGGGTCCGGTGCACGGCCGTCGCAGCCGCGCGGCGTCGTCGCGGACAGCGGCGCGTCAGCGGCCATCGTCGTCGCCTCCGACGCGCGCTTCCCACGGGTCGCGCCGATTGAAGTCCATCCGCACGTAGCCGCGCGGGCTCGCGGGGCCGCCGAAGCCGATCTCGTTCCATGCGTACGGATGGCTGTAGTACGCACCGCAGACGTCCATCAGCACGCGTTTCGTGAAGAACGTGCGCGCGTCCATGCCGGCCCAGGCGCCGCGATCCGCGGCATCGATCTCGCCGCGCTGCACCGCGCGCAACAGCGCGTCGGCCGTGTCGCCGTCGAGCGATGCGAACGACGCGCGATGCGCGCGATGTGCCATCGCGTCGAGCGCCGCGAGGCCGATCTGCCACGCGTCGCGCAGCGGCGGCAGCCGCGCGTCGCGAAAGCCGTCGCCTTCGTCGTTCGCGAGCCGCGCATGGACGAGCGCGGCGGTCGGTATCGCATCGCTGCCGGCCGGCTGCGGCACAATCCGCGCGCAGAGTGCGCGCAGCGTCGCAAACCGCTCGGCGTCGAGCGCGCGCGGCGCGGTGGCCGCGACTTTGAGCCGCGCGTCGATCGCGCGACGCGTCGCGTCGTTCCACGACGGCGTGTCGCGTTTCGCGAGCACGTCGTAATCGGGATAGCGCGGCAGCACGGCCGCGCGCTCGTTCTCGCGCTTCATCGTCCCTCCCGTTCGGCCAGCGCCGTCGCCGCCAGGCCCGCGATCGCGAGTGCCGTAAACGCCGGCGGCGCAGGCAGCGGCGGACCCGACAGCACGTTCTGCGACCAGTTGCGCCAGCCGCCCATTTGCCGCGCGACGCCGCGCGTATGGAACGCGACGCCGACGAGCCCGAGCAGCGCGGTCGCGCGCATCCAGAACCGGCAGAACGGTCGAGCGGCGCGCGGGCGCGACAGCGCGACGTGCGCGGCCGCGAGCGCGGCGACCGGCGGCGCGATCAGCGGCGCGAACATCGCGCGATGCTGGAACGCGCCGCGAAAATGCAGCAGGCCGACCTCGCCGAGCGTGCCGACGAGCCCCGCGGCGACGAGCCCTGCGAGCACACGGCCCGCAGGGCGGCCGCCGATGCACGGCGCGGCGGCCGGCGAGTCGCGCATCCGTTCGCCGGCCGCGCCGAGCGCGCCGGACAGCAGCAGCGCGACCGGTGCGCCGAGCGGCGCGCCGTAGAACAGGTTGTGCCAGCTGAAGCGGCCCACGCGCTTCGTCACGTTGTACAGATGGAATGCGGAACCGGCGAGGCCGGTCGCCGCGGACGCGACATGCACGGCATCGCGCAGCCGGTGTCGCGCGGGTGTGTCGTCCGCGTGACCGTGCACGCTCGCGATCACCGACAGCGTCGACATCACGAGCGGCGCGACCATCGCGCGGTTGTGAAACGTGCCGCGATAGTGCTCGACGCCGCTGTCGGCCAATACCGAGCCGGCCAGCAGCAGCGCGCTGCGGTTCAGCAGCCGCGCGGCATCGCGCAGCAGCTGCTCGTCGCGCGCGGTCGCGGGCGGGCGGAAAACGCGCATCGTGCCTCCTGGTCCTTCCGGTCGTTCAGGTCGTTCAGATCGCATAACGTTGCGCATCGGCCGTCCTCAGTTCGAGACCGACGCCCGGCCGTCCCGCGTCGATCTCGAGCGCACCGTCGATCAGCGGCGGCGCGCCGTCGAACAGCATGCGTTCGATGCGCACGTGATCGTGAAACCATTCGACGTGCCGCATGCGCGGCGCGACGCAGCCGACGTGCCGATGCAATGCGGGTGCGCAATGCGCGGACAGGTCGACGTGATACGCGTCGGCGAGCGCGCCCGCCGCGAGAAACCCGCTGACGCCGCCGCAGCGCGTCGCGTCGGCCTGCAGCACGTCGACCGCGCCGGCTTCGAGCAGGCGCCGGAAGTCGTCGGGCGTATACGCGTATTCGCCGGCCGCGACGTCGACGCGCGCGCCGACATGCTCGCGCACGAACCGCAGCCCCGCGATATCGTCGCTGCTGACCGGCTCCTCGAACCAGCGGACGTCGTAGCGCGCGGCGCGCTCCGCGAACGCGAGCGCGGTGCGCGCCGAGTACGCGCCGTTCGCATCGACGAACAACTCGACGTCCGCGCCGAGCGCGTCGCGTGCGGTCTGCAGCCGCGCGGCGTCGCACGCGTCCTGCACGCCGATCTTGATCTTGCACGCGCGAATGCCTTCGTCGCGCCAGCCGCGGAGCTGCGCGGCGAGCGTCGCCGCGTCGTACGTGGTAAAGCCGCCGCTGCCGTAGACCGGCACGCGTTCGCGGCGCCGGCCGAGCAGCGTCGCGAGCGGCACGCCGGCGAGCTTCGCCTTTGCGTCCCACAGCGCGACGTCGAGCGCCGAGATCGCGGTCGCCGCCACGCCTGCGCGGCCGATGTTGCGCACCGCGCGCCACAGCGCGTCGACGGCAGCCGGCACATCGGCGAGCGGACGGCCGCGCAGCGCGTCGGCGAGCAGCGAGGTCGCGAGCGACGCGGCACTCGCATCGGTGTACGTGTAGCCGAGCCCCGTCACGGGCCCCGCATCGATCTCGACGACCACGATCGTCGTGGCGGTCCACGCATAGGTGCCGTCGGCCTCCGGCCGGTCGGTCGGCACGCGATACGCGCGCGCCCGCACGTCGCCGAGGGTCGGCGCATCGGAAAGACTCATCGTCGCGCTCCGTGGCTGCGTGCCGTCGCGCATGCAACCTGCATACCTGTCAGCTTCGGGCGGCACGCCGCTTGCGCCGCGGCACGTTCATCGCCGCGCGCACCGGCAGGTTGCGTGCGGGTCACCGCGAACCAAGGAGAAACGGCATGGCGACAGTGGCGGATTTCATCGTCGAACGGCTGTACGACTGGGGCGTGCGCCGCGTGTACGGCTACCCGGGCGACGGCATCAACGGGTTCTTCGGTGCGCTGAACCGCGCAGAGGGCAAGATCGAATTCGTGCAGGCGCGACACGAGGAGATGGCGGCCTTCATGGCGTCCGCGCATGCAAAATTTACAGGCGAACTCGGCGTCTGCGTCGCGACGTCGGGGCCGGGCGCCGCCCACCTCGTGACGGGCCTGTACGACGCGCGGCTCGATCATATGCCGGTGCTCGCGATCGTCGGCCAGCAGGCGCGCGCGGCGCTCGGCGGCCATTATCAGCAGGAGGTCGATCTCCCGGCGCTGTTCAAGGACGTCGCGGGCGCGTTCGTGCAACTCGCGACGGTGCCGGGCCAGGTGCGCCACCTCGTCGATCGCGCGGTGCGCACCGCACTCGGCGCGCGCGCGGTCACCGCGCTCGTGCTGCCGAACGATCTGCAGGAGCTCGACTATGCGGCGCCGAAGCGCGCGCACGGCACCGTGCATTCGGGCGTCGGCTATACGCGGCCGAAGGTCGTGCCCTATGCGGACGATCTGCAGCGCGCGGCCGACGTGCTGAACGCCGGTTCGAAGGTCGCGATGCTGGTCGGCGCGGGCGCGCTGCACGCGACCGACGAGGTGATCGCGGTCGCGGACCGGCTCGGTGCGGGCGCCGCGAAGGCGCTGCTCGGCAAGGCCGCGCTGCCCGACGATCTGCCGTGGGTCACGGGCTCGATCGGGCTGCTCGGCACGAAGCCGAGCTATTCGCTGATGACCGAATGCGACACGCTGCTGATGGTCGGCTCCGGCTTCCCCTATTCGGAATTCCTGCCGAAGGAAGGTCAGGCGCGCGGCGTGCAGATCGATCTGAAGGCCGACATGCTGAGCCTGCGCTTTCCGATGGAGGTCAATCTGGTCGGCGACAGCGCCGAGACGCTGCGCGCGCTGCTGCCGCTGCTGAACGCGCGGCACGACACCGCGTGGCGCGAGCGCATCGCGCAGTGGAACGACGAATGGCGCGACACGCTCGCCGCGCGCGCCGCCGCGAGCGCGAGCCCCGGCCGCGGCGTGAACCCGCAGCGCGCGTTCACCGAACTGTCGCCGCGGCTGCCCGACGACGTGATCCTGACCAGCGATTCGGGCTCGTGCGCGAACTGGTACGCGCGCGACCTGACGATGCGCCGCGGGATGATGGGTTCGCTGTCCGGCGGCCTCGCGTCGATGGGCGCGGCCGTCCCGTACGCGATCGCCGCGAAGTTCGCGTATCCGCTGCGGCCCGTGATCGCGCTGGTCGGCGACGGCGCGATGCAGATGAACAACATGGCCGAGCTGATCACGGTGTCCAAATACTGGCGCACATGGGCGGATCCGCGCTGGATCTGCATGGTGCTCAACAACGAGGATCTGAATCAGGTCACGTGGGAGCAGCGCGTGATGGAAGGCGATCCGAAGTTCGACGCGTCGCAGCAGATTCCGAACGTGCCTTACTCGCGCTTTGCGACGCTGCTCGGGCTGAAGGGCATCTACGTCGACGATCCGGCGCAGCTCGGCGCCGCCTGGGACGAAGCGCTCGCGTCGGACCGGCCGGTCGTGCTCGAAGTCAAGAGCGACCCCGAGGTGCCGCCGCTGCCGCCGCACGTCACGCTGCAGCAGGCGAAGCATTTCGCGGAGACGCTGCTCAAGGGCGACTCGCGCGAGCATAACGTGATCGTCGAAACCGCGCGGCAGGTGCTGTCGGCCGTATTGCCGGGCAACGGCGAGCGCGGCGGCGGCAAGAAAGAATCGTAAGCGCACGTGGCGCCGGCGTGCCGCGTTCGGCGGCGCCGGCGGCCCTACGCGACGCCGACGTCGTCCTGCTGTGCGTCGCACTGCAGCGCGAGTGCCGCGTTGACGAGCGCGACGTGGGCGAGCGTAAACGGAAAATTGCCGCACATCCGGTGCGTGTGCACGTCGTACTCCTCGGACAGCAGCCCGACGTCGTTGCGCAGCGCGAGCAGCCGCTCGAACAGCGCGTGCGCATCGTCGTCGCGGCGCTGCAGGCGGTACACCTGCGCGAGCCAGAAGCCGGCCGCGACGAACGCGCCCTCGTCCCCTTCGCAACCGTCGACAAAACGCTCGGGCCGATAGCGGAACGGCAGCCCGTCCTCGAGCAGTTCGCGCTCGATCGCGGCGACCGTCGCCGCCACGCGCGGGTCGCTCGCATCGAGCATCCCGCTCAGCGGAATCAGCAGCAGGCTCACGTCGAGGCCGTCGCCGTCGAAGCGATCGACGAAGCGCCCGAGCTTCGCGTGATAGCCGCGCGCGAGCACCTCGTCGCGCACGGTGTCGGCCCAGCGCCGCCAGTCGTCGAGCGGCGCGTGATGTCCGAACGCGCGCGCCGAACGGTACGCGCTTTCGACCGCGGCCCACACCATCGCCTTCGACGACGTGAACTGATGACGGCCGCTGCGCACTTCCCAGATCCCTTCGTCGGGCTCGCGCCAGATCGTCGCGAGATGGTCGATCAGCCGCCGCTCGAGCAGCCACGCGTCGTCGTCCGGCGGCAGCCCGTGACGGCGCGCCTGATACAGCGCGCCGAGCACTTCGCCGTAGACGTCGAGCTGCTGTTGCTGCGCGGCCGCGTTGCCGAAGCGCACCGGCCGCGCGCCGCCGTAGCCGGCCAGGTGCTCGGCCTGCCATTCGTCCGCGCGGCGGCTGCCGTCGGCCGCATAGAGCACTTGCAGCTGCGACGGATGATCGGCGATCGCGCGCACGAGCCAGTCGCGCCAGCCGGCCGCCTCGTCGCGATAGCCGCAGCGCGCGAGCGCGCGCAGCGTGAAGCTCGCGTCGCGCAGCCAGCAGAACCGGTAGTCCCAGTTGCGCACGCCGCCGAAGCGCTCGGGCAGCGAACTGGTCGGCGCGGCGACGATGCCGCCGGTGCGCCGGCTCGTCAGCAGCTTGATCGTGATCAGCGCGCGTTCGATCGCGTCGCCGTACGGCCCCTGCGCGGCGTGGCTGCGCGACCACGCGCGCCAGAACGCGTGCGTGTCGCGCAGCGACGCATACGCATCGGGCACCGCCGGCGCGCGGTCGTACGAGCGCGCATAGCTGATGCAGATATCGATGCGCTCGCCGGCCGCGATCGTTGGCGTGCCGACCAGCCGGTCGTCCTGCACGTCGAGCCGGGCATCGGTGTCGACCCACATCGCGTCGCCGCCCGTCATCATCCGCCAGCGGCGGCCGAAGCGCCGGCACCACGGCAGCGCATAGCCGTAGTCGAAGCGCACGCCGAGCTCGACGTCGAGCGCGACGCACCCGTGCTCGCCGCGCACGCTGCGGATCAGGCACGGATCGTCCGCGGCCCAGCTCATCCAGTCGATCACGACGATGCGGCCCGACGACGTGTCGAACGTCGTTTCGAGAATCGCGGTGCCGGGCAGATAGCGACGCGTGGCGCGCGCGTCGGGCTCGCGCGGCGCGAGCCGGAACCGGCCGTTCTCGGGCGTGCCGATCAGCGCGGCGAAGCACGGCGGCGAATCGAAGTCCGGCCAGCAGAGCCAGTCGATGCTGCCGTCGCGCGCGACGAGCGCCGCGCTTCGGCCGTCGCCGATCGGTGCGTAGTCCTCGATCGGCGTCGCACTCATCGGTTCAGCTTCCGCGCGGCCGCGACACCGGCCGCGACCAGCACGAACGCCGCGCCGAACGCGAGCGCGCGCGCGGAGCCGAGCGCGCCGTCCGCGCCCGTGCGGTGCGCCTCGTCGGTGAACGCGCCGCGCGTCGCGTGCCCGTCCGGCACCGTCTCCCACAGGTTCGACGCGCGCACGCCGGCCGGCTCCGCGCGCTGCTGGGCGCGCACGGCCGTGTACGCGAGATAGCGGTCGAAGCAGCCCGGCGCGACGCCGTTCGCGAGGATCGCCGCGAGCGACGACCAGCCGACCCAGCGTTCGCGGCACGGCCGACGCGCGGCGCGCACGATCGCATCGGCCGCGACTTCCGGCGCGTATACCGGCGCGACGGGCCGCGGCTTGTTCGGCAGTTCCGATTCGGCCCAGTCGAACTGCGGCGTATCGATCGCGGGCAGTTGCACCATCGTCACGCGTATGCGGCTGCCGTCGTGCAGCAGCTCGCAGCGCAGCGCGTCGGTGAAGCCGCGGATCGCATGCTTCGCGCCGCAATACGGCGCCTGCAGCGGAATCGACCGATACGCGAGCGCCGAGCCGACCTGCACGATCGTGCCGCGATCGCGCGTGCGCATCCGCGCCAGCGCCGCGCGCGTGCCGTTCACGCAGCCGAGATAGGTGACGTCGGTCACGCGCGCGAAATCCTCCGGCGCGATCGCGTCGAACGGCGCGAACACGGTGACCATCGCGTTGTTGACCCACACGTCGACGGGCCCCAGCTCGCGCTCGATGCGCGCGGCGGCCGCATCGAGCGCGGCGGCGTCGCTAACGTCGACCGCGATCGGCAGCGCCTGCACGCCGTACGCCCGCACTTCCGCGGCGGCGTCCTCGAGCGCGCGCGGATCGCGCGCCAGCAGCGCGACGTTCGCGCCGAGCCGGGCAAAGGCATGAGCGGTCGCGCGGCCGACGCCGGCACTCGCGCCCGTGATCGCGACGGTTTTCACGTTCGTTTCCTCCGATCTGCTCCGTGGCCCGCGCGTCGCGGCCGTGCACACGCCGCGCGCCAGGGACGCGGGCGACGGAGCAACCGGCATGCCGCGCGACGGCCGGCGCATGCGATCCGGCCGCACGGCGCGCGCGCACGCCCGATTTACAACGCCGCTGTAACGCGGCCGCCGATGCACGCGCGCACGCGTCGCGCGCCGCACTCGCCGCGCGCACGCACGGAAATTGCTGCACCGCCTGTCGCCGTCGTCGTCCGCCGCATTCGGCAAGGAGTCGCGTTGCTGGTCCCGCTTTCCCCGAACGTGCGCCGCGTCGCGTGCGCCCTCGCGTGTATCGTTGCGTCCGCAGCCATTGCATGCGCGCAGGCCGCCGCCGAACCGCTGCCGCTCGCGTATGTCGCGCACGCGGCCGGCCCCGCCGCGCGGCCGGTGTTCGTGCTCGGGTGGGCGCTGCTCGCGCTCTGCACGTTCGTCTGCATCGCGATCGCGACGCTGCTCGCGCTGGCGCTGTTTCGCCGCCGCAGGCGCGAGGCCCGCGGCGGCGACGGCGTGCGCTTCGTCGCGATCGGCAGCGCGGTGTCGGCCGTGCTGCTGTTCGGCGCGCTCGTCTACATGCTGCGCGTGCTGGGCGCGGTCGCCTATCCGCCGCGCCCGCCCGCGCTGACGATCACCGTGATCGCGCACGACTGGTGGTGGGCCGTGCGCTATCCGGGCGAACCGGCGCTCGTCACCGCGAACGAAATCCATATTCCGGTGGGCGAGCCGATCGCGATCGAACTGAAGAGCGCGGACGTCATCCACGCATTCTGGGTGCCGCAGCTCGCGGGCAAGACCGAGACGATTCCCGGCCAGACGAACCGGCAGTGGCTGCAGGCCGACCGGCCCGGCGTCTATCGCGGCCAGTGCTCGCAGTACTGCGGCGCGCAGCACGCGCACATGGCGTTCGACGTGGTCGCGCAGCCGCCCGACGCGTTTCGCGCGTGGCTCGACGCGCAGCGCCAGCCGGCCGCCGCACCGCCCGCAGGCGCGGCCGCGCACGGCGCGCGCGTGTTCGCCGCGCGCTGCGCGGGCTGCCACGCGGTGCGCGGCACCGATGCGGCCGGCGATGCGGGTCCCGACCTCACGCACCTCGCGTCGCGCCGGTCGCTCGCGGCCGGCACGCTCGACAACACGCCGGACAACCTGCGCCGCTGGATCGCGCACGCGCAGCAGATCAAGCCGCAGACGCTGATGCCGTCGTTCGCGCTCGCGCCGCGCGACGCCGACGATCTCGCCGCCTATCTCGCGACGCTGCACTGAACGGAGGATGCCGATGGCCGTCACCCACGACTCCCGCCCCGTGCTCGAGCGCGTGCCGGATCTCGGCGACGCGCCGCCCGGCTCGCCGGACGAGCGCGCGCTCGCCGCGCTGTGGGAGTCCGAGCCGGGCTGGCGCGGCTGGCTCGGCACCGTCGACCACAAGCGGATCGGCCTGCGCTACATCGTCACCGCCTTCGCGTTTCTGCTGCTCGGCGGCGTCGAGGCGCTCGTGATGCGCATCCAGCTCGCGCGGCCGAACGCGACGCTGCTCACGCCCGCGCAGTACGACGCGCTGTTCACGATGCACGGCGTGACGATGATCTTCCTGTACGCGCTGCCCGTGCTGTCCGGTTTCGCGAACTATCTGTGGCCGCTGATGCTCGGCTCGCGCGACATGGCGTTTCCGCGGCTGAACGCGTTCTCGTACTGGGTGTTCCTGTTCGCGGGGCTGTTCCTCTACGCGAGCTTTCCGCTCGGCGCGGTGCCCGACGGCGGCTGGTTCAATTACGTGCCGCTCACGTCGCTCGACTACAGCGCGGGCGCGAACATCGACATCTATGCGCTCGGGATGATCCTGCTCGGCATCTCGACGACGGGCGGCGCCGCGAACTTCGTCGTCACGCTGCTGCGCATGCGCGCGCACGGCATGTCGATCGACCGGCTGCCGATCATCGTGTGGGGCACGCTGACCGCATCCGTCGCGAATCTGGTCGCGGTGCCGTCGGTGAGCCTGGCGTTCTTCCTGCTGTGGCTCGACCGCAATGCGGGCACGCACTTCTTCGACGTCGCGCACGACGGCCGCCCGCTGCTCTGGCAGCACCTGTTCTGGATGTTCGCGCACCCGTGGGTGTACGTCGTCGTGCTGCCCGCGATGGGGATCGTGTCCGATGCACTGCCGACGTTCTGCCGGCGGCCGCTCGTCGCGTACGAAGCCGTTGCGGTGTCGACCGTCGCGACGATGCTGATCGGCTTCGAGGTCTGGGTGCATCACATGTTCGCGACCGGCATCGCGCCGCTCGCGCTCGCGTTCTTCGGCGCGGCCAGCATGCTGATCTCGATTCCGAGCGCGGTCGCCGTGTTCGCGTGGATCGCGACGATCTGGACCGGGCGGCCCGTGTTCCGCACGCCGTTCCTGTACTTCGCGGGCTTCGTGCTGATGTTCGTGATCGGCGGCGTATCGGGCGTGATGACGGCGGCCGTGCCGCTCGACTGGCAGCTGACCGACACGTACTTCGTCGTCGCGCATCTGCACTACGTGCTGCTCGGGATCAACGTGTTTCCGGTGCTCGGCGGCATCACCTACTGGTTTCCGAAGTTCACGGGCCGGATGATGAACGAGCGCGTCGGCCGCTGGACGTTCTGGGTCGTGCTGATCGGTTTCAACGTCGGCTTTTTTCCGATGCACGTGTCGGGGCTGCTAGGGATGCCGCGCCGCATCTACACCTACCCGTCCGGCATGGGCTGGGATACGTCGAACCTGCTGACGACGATCGGCTCGTTCGTGTTCGGCATCGGCATCGTGATGTTCGTGATCAACGCGCTCGTCAGCGCGCGGCGCGGCGCGCGCGCCGGCGACAATCCGTGGGGCGCGCCGGGCCTCGAATGGTCGGTCGCGTCGCCGACACCCGCCTACAACTTCGCGGTGCTGCCGCTGATCGCGTCGCGCCATCCACTGTGGGAAACGCGCGGCGAGCCGCGCCGTTCGAGCCTGCGCGTCGGCTACCGGCTCGCCGACGGGCGCGAGGCGCTCGCGGTGTCGCCGCTCGCCGCGACGCCGAGCGCGATCCTCAAGATGCCGGAGGACACCTGCGTGCCGTTCGTGCTGTCGCTGCTCGCGACGGCCGTGTTCGCCGCGATGCTGGTGCGCTCGCCGACGCTCGTCGGCGTTGCCGCGCTCGGCTGCGCGATCGCGCTCGGCGCGTGGCTGTGGCCGCGCCGCTCGCTCGGCCAGCGCGCCCCCGCCCCCGAGCGCGACGGCGTGCCGCCGCCCGCGCCGTTCACGATGCACGAGCCGGCCGCTGCCGCTGCACCGCCGGCCGCGCCCGCGCCGTATGGCGCGCCGCTGCCGGTCGGCAGCTGCGGCAAACGCGCGGGCGGCTGGTGGGGTGTGCTGACGCTCGTCGTGACCGAGGCCGGCCTGTTCGGCTATCTGCTGTTCAGCTATTTCTACCTCCAGTCGCAGTCGGCCGCGCCGTGGCCGCCCGAAGGGATGCCGAAGCTCGGGCTCGCCGGCGTCGACACGGCCGTGCTGCTGTCGAGCAGCGTGTTCGTCTGGCTCGCCGAACGGGCGGTGCGCGCCGGCCGTCGGCCGCGTGCCGTCGCCGCGCTCGCCGTCGCGCTCGTGCTCGGCGTCGCGTTCGCGCTCGTCCAGCTGCACGAATGGCGCGAGCATCCGTACGGGCCGACCGCCCATCTGTACGGCAGCCTGTATTTCACGATCACGGGCTTTCACCTTGCGCACGTCGTCGCGGGGCTCGCGATTCTCGCGCTGCTCGCCGGCTGGACCGCGGCCGGCTTCTTCGACCGCGAGCGGCGCGTCGCGCTGACCGTCGGCGCGCTGTACTGGCACTTCGTCGATTTCGTCTGGCTGTTCATCTTCACCGCGCTGTACGTGACGCCGTACTGGCTCAGGAGGCCCGGATGACACACGCCCGCCGTTCGTTGACGCCGCTGCTCGCGATCGCGGCCGGGCTCGTCGGCGCGCCCGCGCTGTGGTTCGCGCAGATGGCTGCGTCCGAGACGCTCGCGTCGACCGCGTGCTATCCGCTCGGCGTCGCGCAGCTCGCGCCGCGCTGGGCGCATGTCGGCGTCTGGCTCGCGCTCATCGCGGGCGGCGCGTTCGCGCTCGCGGCCGCGTGTGCGGCGTGGATCGCCCGTGTCTGGCGCCGGCCCGACGAGCCCGACATCCGCGCGGCGACGCGCGACGACAGCACGCGGTTTCTGGTCCGCTGCGCGGTGCTCGCCGCGCTCGGGTTCGTCGTCGGTCTCGTGTTTACCGGGATCGTCACAGGTTTCGTGGGGCCGTGCAGTCCATGGCGCTGATCTCGCCCGCTCGCTTTCGGTTTCGCTTCCGGTTTGGCTTGCGCTGCGCGCGTCGGCCGGTGATCGTGGCGCTCGCGCTCTCCGCCGTGCTCGGCGGCTGCGATCCGCTCGACGACGGCAGCGCGCAACGCGATACGGCCGATGCGGCCGATGCGGCATCGGCGGCGTCCGCGCCGGAGCCGGCATCCGGATGGCGCTTCACGCGGATTCGCGCGCCGGCCGATGCGGCGATGTCCGCGCGCGCGGAGCGCGATGCGCGGCTATCCGCGCGGCACGGCGGTGCGGCGGCGGGTGGCGGTGCGTCGGACGCGCAAGCGTCGGCATCCGCTGCCTCGGGAACCGGCGCTGCGGTGCCGGATGCGTCGGCGCACGACGACGTGCGCCGGCCGCTCGTCGCGGCGACCGCCGCGGATGCCGATGCCGCGCTGATCGAGCGCGGCCGCTATCTCGCCCATGCCGGCGACTGCTCCGCATGTCACGATGCGGCCGACCACACGCCCTACGCGGGCGGACAGCCGGTGAATTCGCCGTTCGGTCCGATCTATGCGCCCAACATCACGCCCGATCCCGTACACGGGATCGGCCGCTACACGCTGCAGCAGTTCGACGATGCATTGCGGCGCGGCGTGCGCGCGGACGGCAGCAACCTCTATCCGGCGATGCCGTATGCCTCGTTCGCGCGGCTCCATCCGGACGACGTGCGTGCGCTCTACGCGTACTTCATGCACGGCGTCGCGCCGTCGCCGCAGGCCGGCAAGCGCACGGCGCTGCCGTTTCCGTTCAATCAGCGCTGGGCGCTCGGGCTGTGGCGCCTGGTGTTCGCCAACGACGAACGCTTCGTGCCGTCGCCGTCGCACTCCGCGTCATGGAACCGCGGCGCGTACCTGGTGCAGGGGCTCGGCCACTGCGGCGCCTGCCATACGCCGCGCGGCCCCGCATATAACGAGCGCGGCTACGACGAGCGCAGCGCGAAGTTTCTGACGGGCGGCGTGACCGATCACTGGTTCGCGCCGAACCTGACCGGTGCGGACAACGACGGACTCGGCCGCTGGTCCGTCGACGACATCGCGGCATTCCTGCGCGACGGCCACACGCGGCACGGTTCGGTGTTCGGTGCGATGGCGCCGGTCGTCGGCGAAAGCACCGCGCTGCTGACCGACGGCGATCGCCATGCGATCGCCGTCTATCTAAAGTCGTTGCCCGCGCAACCGACTGCCGCGACGAATCCGCTCGGCGTCGGCATGCCGCGGCTGACCGCGGCCGGCCCGCGCCCCGAAGGCGGCCAGCAGGCGCCCGGCGCGGGCGTATATGCGAGCTTCTGCGCACGCTGTCACGGTGTGGACGGAACGGGCATACCGCATCACGGCCCGCCGCTCGCCGGCAATCCGGTCGTCGTCGCGGCCGATCCGACGAGCGCGATCCGCATCGTCGTCGAAGGTGCGCGTCCGGCGCCAAGCGACGATCGTAGCGGCGTGCGGCGCATGCCGGCGATGCGCGGCGCGCTGACGAGCAGCGAAATCGCGGCGGTCGTCAGCTACGTGCGCGGCGCATGGGGCAATCGCGCGGCGCCGGTGTCGACGCAGGATGTGCGCAGACTGCGTGCGGCGATTCATCGATGACGTGGGAGACGGGCGGTGCGCCGCGGAACGCAGGCACGCAGGCACGCAGGCACGCAGGCACGCAGGCACGCAGGCAGACTACGACAAATTCACGGTGTGCCGACAGCAACGCGCATACGGGCCGCGCGTTCAATCTCGACTAGTTGCTTTCGCAACGACATCCGTAACGCTTCTTGTCACCGCTAACGAAAAATATTGCAAGGCAGGACGGCCACGACTGACCGCCCGCCGCGTTCGTCCACTCACTGGCACAGTACTGCGCGCCACCGGCAGGCTGACACATACCGACAATCGCGGCAAACACGCATTCGATCACGACGCGCGCGCCACCGAGACACCGCCTCGCGCGCACCATCGCCGCCACCGCATCACACACCTGCTCGCAAGCGCTCCACGATCGCCACCCTCGCCTCGCCCGTTACACCGCGCGCCGCACCAGCATCGCCCGAATGTTCGAGATCGCGCGCGCCGGATTCAACCCCTTCGGGCACACGCTCGTGCAGTTCATGATGGTCCGGCAGCGGAACAGCCGATACGGATCCTCGAGGTTATCGAGCCGCTCGCCCGTCGCGAGATCGCGCGAATCGGCGATGAACCGGTACGCCTGGAGCAACCCGGCCGGCCCGACGAACTTGTCCGGATTCCACCAGAACGTCGGACACTGCGTCGAACAGCACGCGCAGAGGATGCATTCGTACAGCCCGTCGAGCTGGTCGCGCTCGGCCGGCGACTGCAGGCGCTCGCGCTCGGGCGGCGGCGTATCGTTGATCAGATACGGCTTGATCGAGTGGTATTGATTGAAAAAGTCGGTCATGTCGACGATCAGGTCGCGCACGACCGGCAGGCCCGGCAGCGGGCGCAGCGTGATCTCGCGCGGCAGCGTCTTCATGTTGGTCAGGCACGCGAGCCCGTTCGACCCGTTGATGTTCATCGCATCGGAGCCGCAGATCCCTTCGCGGCACGAGCGTCGATACGAGAGCGTCTCGTCTTCGCGCTTGAGGCGCCCGAGCACGTCGAGCAGCATCCGGTCGTCGGGCTGCACGGCGATCTCGTAGCGCTGCATGTAAGGCGCCGCGTCCCGATCGGGGTCGTAGCGATAGATATGGAGGATGCGCGTGTCGTCGTCCATCGTGTCTCCCGGCAAGCGGCCGCCGCGCGGCCGCACAGTGGCAGAGGCGGCGCAAGCGCCGTGCCGTCAATCGTCGTCGACGCGCTTGTCGACCAGATAGCGGCCGCGCTCGACGCCCGCACGCAGCGCTTCGTCCTCGGTCAGCCATTCGGGGCCGGCCGGCTCCGGCACGATCAGCTCGATGCGTGCGCCGTCGACGTAGAGCTGCACTTCGTCGCGCCATGCGCCGCGCTCGTTGCGCCGCGCCCACACGCGGATCTCGTGGCCGCGATACGGATCGCGTACCTGTGCGTCCTGTTGATGCTGCACGATGGCCTCCTGTGCTTATCTGCGATCATCTGAAAAAAATGCGCGCCGCACGACGGCCGCGCGCGCCCGATGCTGCGCGCGCACGCGGCGTACCCGCGCGTGGCGAACCGGCACGCCGCTTGCATCCCCGTGGCATCGAACCGTCCCGGCACCGGGTCGGCGCCACCTCGGGAGACACGCGATGATCGGCCACGTCGAACTCCTCGGACGCCTGCTGCTCGCTGCGCTGCTCGGCAGCGTGATCGGCCTCGAGCGCGAGCGGCTGAACTGGGCCGCGGGCCTGCGCACGCACATGCTCGTGTGCGTCGGCTCCGCGCTGACGATGCTCGTGTCGACCTACGGCTTCGAAGACGTCGCCGGCCGCAACGGCGTCGTACTCGATCCGTCGCGCGTCGCCGCGCAGGTGGTGTCCGGCATCGGCTTTCTCGGTGCCGGTTCGATTCTGCTGCGCGGCGAAGTAGTGCGCGGGCTGACGACCGCGGCGAGCCTCTGGGCCGTCGCCGGTGTCGGTCTCGCGGTCGGCGGCGGCATGATCGTCGCGTCGGTCGGCGCGACGGTCATCGTGCTCGTGATCCTCGCGGGCGTGAAGCCGCTCGAACGCCGCTTCATCGCGCAGCGTCAACAGCGCACGCTGCGGCTCGTCGTCGAGCGCGGCGGGCTCACGCTACGCACGCTGCACGACGCGCTCGGCACGCGGCACGTGCGCGTGAAGCGGTTCATCGTCCAGCAGTCGGACGACGATCCGGACACCGACGACATCTCGGTCTCGTTCTCGCGAACGAGCCCGGTGGAATTCGCGGCGATCTGCCGGACGCTGCAAAACCTCGCCGGCGTACGGATCTGCCGTCCCGACACTTCGTCAAGGAGTCTCGTGTGACCCAGACCGATCTGCTTTCGTATCTCGTCACCAGCCAACTGGCCGCGCGCATGCGTTCCGGCGCGTGGCTCACGATCGGCCAGGTCGTCGGCGCGCTGCGCGCATGGCTCGCGTACCACCACGCCGAATGCGACTGGCTCGACCGGATCCGCATCGTCGAAGCCGCCTCGGCGATCGCGGAAGGCATCTACGAGGTCGCGACGGCGCACGGCCAGCCGGCCGACGGCGAGCGCGTACGCCTCGACGCGCATTCGCCGGAAATGCAGGCGCTGCGCGCACGCTGCGACGTGCTGCTGCAGCGCATCGACGGCGACCGGGACGTCGACGCACGATGATCGTGCCGGCCCGCGGCTCGCGCACCGGCTTCGCGACGGCCGGCCCGGCGCGCGCCGACGACGCGCAGCGCGGCGCCGCACCGGGCGACGCGATCGTCCGGCACGGCCTGCTCGAGGTCGGCCGCAACTGCGACACGATTCGTCATGCGGACCGCTTCGCGACGTTGATCGACGGCGACGCGTATTTCTCGACACTGCGGGCCGCGCTCCTGCGTGCGCGCCATACGGTGTTCATCCTCGGCTGGGACGTCGACAGCCGGATGCGGCTCATGCCGGGCGGCGCCGACGACGGCTTCCCCGATACGCTCGCGGCGTTCCTGCACGCGCTCGCGTCGCGCCGGCACAACCTGCGGATCTACGTGCTCGCGTGGGACTTCGCGATGATCTACGCGCTCGAGCGCGACTGGCCGCCCGTCTATCGTGCGAGCTGGCGCGCGCATCGCGGGATCGTGTTCCGGCTCGACGATGCGCATCCGCGCGGCGCGTCGCATCATCAGAAGCTCGTCGTGATCGACGACCGGCTCGCGTTCGTCGGCGGCCTCGATCTGACGCGTGCGCGCTGGGACACGCCCGCGCATGCGGCGGACGACCCGCGCCGGCGCGACGAACAGGGCATGCCGTACGGACCGTTCCACGACGTGCACACGATGTTCGACGGCGACGCGGCCGCAGCGATCGGCGAGCAGGCACGCGCGCGCTGGCTGCGCGCATGCGGACGGCCGATCGCGATCCGCGCGCACAAGCATCTCGAACGCGACGACGATCCCGACCCGTGGCCGCCCGGCGCGCAGGTCGACGTGCGCGACGTGCAGCTCGGCATCGCCTATACGGCGCCGCGCCATCGCGACTCGGCGCCGGTGAGCCAGGTGCGCGAACTGGTCGCCGACACGATCCGCACCGCGCGCCGCCATCTGTATATCGAGAACCAGTACTTCACCGCGGCCGTCGTGCGCGAGACGCTGTCCGCGCGCCTCGCCGACGAGGACGGGCCCGACGTGACGGTCGTCGCGCCGCGCGTGCAGAGCGGCTGGCTGCAGGAAGCGACGATGGGCGTGCTGCGCGCGCGGCTGCACGCCACGCTCGTCGCGGCGGACCGCTTCGGGCGCTACCGGCTGCTGTATCCGCACGTCGACGGGCTCGGCGACGGCTGCGTGAACGTGCACAGCAAAGTCGCGATCGTCGACGACGAATGCCTGATGATCGGCAGCGCGAACCTGAACAACCGCTCGATGCTGCTCGACACCGAATGCTGCGTCGCGCTGGTCGCGGCCGGCGACCCGCGCGTGCGCGCCGCGATCGCCGGCACGCGCGACCGCCTGCTGGCCGAGCATCTCGGCACGACGCCCGCGACCGTCGCCGACGCGTTCGCGGACGCGCTCGCGCGCGGCGCGCGGCCGAACGACGCGCTCGACCGGCTGCGCAAGGACCGCGGACGTTCGCTGCGCACGCTCGATCCGTCGGTCGCGCCGCAGCTCGACGCGCTCGTGCCGGTCAGCGCGTGGCTCGATCCCGAGCAGCCGATCGAGCCCGATCGGCTGATCCGCGAGTTCGTGCCGCGCGAACAGCACCGCACGCTCAGCGCGCGCTTCCTCGTGCTCGGCGCGATCGTGCTGCTGATCGCCGCGCTCGCGCTCACGTGGCGCTTCTCGCCGCTCGGCGAGCGCCTGAACGTCGCATCGCTCGCACATGCGGCCGCCGGCATGTCGCGACTGCCGGCCGCGCCCGTGCTGCTGCTGCTCGGCTACGTGATTGCGGCGACGCTCGCGGTGCCGATCACGCTGCTGATCGCGGCGACCGGCCTCGTGTTCGGCGCGTGGCCCGGTTTCGCCTATGCGGGCGCGGGCACCCTGATGGCCGCGGTCGCGACCTACGGACTCGGCCGCTGGCTCGGCCGCGACGCGGTGCGCCGGCTCGCCGGCGCGCGCGCGAACCGGCTCAGCGAGCATCTCGGCAAACGCGGCGTGGTCGCGATGACGGTGCTGCGGCTGCTGCCGATCGCGCCGTTTACGGTCGTCAACCTCGTCGCGGGCGCGTCGCATATCGGGCTGCGCGACTTCGTGATCGGCACGGCGATCGGCATGCTGCCAGGCATCGTGCTCACGGTGATCTTCGCGAACCAGCTGCTCGCCGCGTTCAGCCATCCGGGGCCGACCGCGTTCGCGTGGCTCGCGGCGATCGGCATCGCGCTCGTCGGCGTGTCGGCGCTGCTCGTCAGGATGCTGCGGCGATGGCGCTGATCCGGCACACGGCAGCGCCGCCCGAAGTCATCACGGCCCCCGCGCCGCCCGCGGCCGCGCCGGGCGGCCGCGACCTGCGCATCGCGACGTACAACATCCACGGCGGCTACGGCCCGTGGCACGCGCGCGCAGCGGACCGGATCGCCGCGGTCATCGACGAACTGGACGCGGACGTGATCGCGCTGCAGGAAGTGCCGCTCGGCGGCACGCGCGGGCCCGACGTGCTCGCGCATCTGCGCGACGCGACCGGCATGCACGCGGCGGCCGGCCCGACGATCGATACGGCCGAGCGCCGCTACGGCAACGCGGTGCTGTCGCGCTATCCGATCCGCGCGGCGCGCACGCTCGATCTGTCGTTCCATCAGCGCGAGCCGCGCGGCGCGCTCGATGCGGACATCGACTGCCGCACCGGCCCGCTGCGCGTCGTCGCGACGCACCTCGGGCTGTCCGCGCGCGAACGCAGCGCGCAGGTGCAGCGGCTGCTCGCCGCGTTCGACACCGGGGCGATGCCGGTGATCCTGCTCGGCGACATCAACGAATGGTTCGTGCGCGGCCGCGCGCTGCAGGCGCTCGTCACGCGGTTCCGGCGCGCGCCCGCGCCGCGCACGTTTCCGACCGTCTGCCCGCTGTTCTCGCTCGACCGGATCTGGGTGCATCCGGGCGAGCTGCTGGTCGACGTCGCGGTCCATCGCAGCGCCCGCGCGCGGCACGCGTCCGACCACTATCCGCTCGTCGCGCGGATGCGCGCGCCGCAGCCGGAGCCGGAGCCGGCCGCCGCACCGTTCGACCGGCCGGGCACGCCGCTTGCGCGCAAAGACGCCCCCTGACGACGGAGAGCTCCATGCAGATCGACGAACTCGACGGAACCGCGCTCGACTACTGGTGCGTGCGCGGCCTCTGCGCCGACCACGAAGACACACTGCGCTTCACGGCCGTCACGCCGACCGTGGTCGTGACGGCCGCGTGCGACGCGCTGCGCCGGCTCGACGCGCACTTCGCGCCGTCGCGCTCGTGGGCCGACGCGGGCGCCGTGCTCGATCGCGTCACGGACCTGCGCATCGTGCGGCGCGGCGGCGAGGTCGAGTGCGACGCGTCGTTCGCCGACGGCCCGTCGACCTGCGCCGCGCGCGGCCCGAATGCGCGCGTCGCGTTGCTGCGCGCGTACGTGCGCGCCTGTTTCGGCGACACGGTCGACGCGCCGCCCGATTTCCCGCACCGCATCGAGCGCGGCGCGATCGTGCGCTACGACCCCGGCGCGCCGCTGCCCGAAGCGGACGACGCCTCGGCGCTCGGCGACAGCACGGACATCCGCTCGGTGCCGCGCATGTGAGCGTGCGCCGCGCCGCCGCGCGTTCCCGGTACGCACCTCATGTAAAAACGACAGGGCCGCATCGGCGCGGCACCGCGCCGGCGTTGTCGCGCGGCGCTGCGCGGAGCGGGCACGCGCGTTGCGTTCGGCTTGCGCCCTGATCGCCCTCGCTGCCTGCCCGAACGCTCACATGGAACCTGTGCCGACCTTCGCTCCGCATCTCTACTTCTGCGACGCCCGCCTCGTCGGGCCGCTCGACGCATGGTCGGCGACCTTCGCGCATGTCGCGGGGATGGGCTTCGATCATGTGCTCGTCGGCGCGTTCTGGGCGTCGAGCCCCGCCGGCTTTGCGCGCCACGTCGCGGATTTCGACCGGCCCGCCGACGTGTTCGGCACGCGCGACAGCGCGCTCGACACCTTCGCGCGGCTCGCGCAGCTCGCGCAAGGGCACGGGCTGCGCGTGCTGCTCGAAGTCGTGCCGGAGCGCGTCGCGCGCGACAACCCGCTGCGGGCCGCGCATCCGCACTGGTACGTCGAGCGCGCGCACGACGACGCGCTGATCGACCCGCGCAGCGCTGCACACGCGCAGGACATCGCGCACGCAAACCTGACCGACGACGCGGCGCGCGATGCGCTGTCGGCGTGGTGGCGCGCGCATCTGACGGCCTATGCGCAGGCCGGCGCCGCCGGCTTTCTGGTCGACGCGCCGCAGCACCTGCCGGCCGCATGGTGGGCGCAGTGGCGCGCCGCGCTGCAGCGCGTGCGGCCGTCGCTCGCGCTGATCGCCGGCGTGCCGGGCCATGCGCGCGACGCGCTCGCGCCGCTCGAATCGGCCGGCTTCGACGCCGTGTTCTCGTCCGCGCGCTGGTGGGATCTGCGCGCGCCGTGGTTCGTCGACGAGCACCGCTTCCTGCGCCGCATCGGCGCACCGATCGCGTTTCCCGACGCGTTCGACGGCCCGCGTCTCGCGGACGACTGGCGCGATGCGCCCGACGAGCGCGTCGCACGGGCCTATCGCCGCGCGTTGTGGACGGCCGCCGCGGTCGGCACGGGCTGGCTCGTGCCGATGGGCTTCGAGCGCGGCGTCGCACTGCCGCTGATGGCACGCGATGCGAGCGCCGCGCGCTACCGCGCCGCGTTCGACGCCGCGCGCTTCGATCTGTCGAGTACGCTCGCCGACGCGAACGCCTGGCGCCGCGCGACGCCGGTCGCGGCCGCACGCGGCGAACTGCTGCAGCTGAGCGCGCCCGACGCACCGGCGACCGTATTGCTGCGCGGCACGAGCGCGTCGCTCGAATACGACGACGACGCGCTGCTGATCGCGCTGAACCCCGATCTCGACGCCGAAGCGCGCGTCGATCCGGCGACGATCCTGCCCGGCGTGCCGGGCGGCTTCACGCACGTGGCGACGCCGAACGACGCGCCGTCGCGCACGCCGGCCGCGCTCGACGCGTTCACGCTCGCGCCCGGCGCCTGCGCGCTGCGCGACGCGCGCCGCGCGCCGCCCGCGACGCTGCCGGCGGACCCCGAACGCGACCAGGACGCGCTGTCGGCCGCGCTCGGCGCCGACCGGATCGCGATCGAGCGCGTCGAGCCGGCCGTCGACGGCGGACGCTTTGCGGTCAAGCGCGTGGTCGGCGAGACGCTCGTCGTGCGCGCGTCGATCTTCTCGGACGGCCATGCGCATCTCGCGGCCGTGCTCGCGTGGCGCGCGGCCGGCGAAAGCGACTGGCGCGAGGTGCCGTTCGTCGCCGAGCCGAACGATCGCTGGCGCGCGCAGGTGAGGCTCGACCGGCTCGGCCGTCACGAATTCCGCGTGATCGCGTGGCGCGACGACTGGGCGTCGCTCGTCGACGACGTCGCGAAAAAGCGTGCGGCCGGCCAGGACGTGTCGCTCGAACTGCGCGAGGCGCAGCTGCTGCTCGCGACCGCCGCGAAGCTCGCCGATCCGGTCGATCCGCAGGCGCGCGCGCGCATCGAGCAGCTGACGAAGGAATTCAAGCGCGCGTCGCCGGAGGACCGGCTCGCGCTGCTCGGCGCGCCCGCGCTCGCCGATGCGGTCGCCGCGCTGCGCTACCGGCCCTTCGTCACGCACGACGATACCGTCTATCCGGTCGACGTCGACCGCCGCGCCGCGTGCTTCTCGAGTTGGTACGAGATGTTCCCGCGTTCGGCGAGCAACGATCCGGATCGGCACGGCACCTTCGACGACGTGATCGCGCACCTGCCGCGCATTCGCGACATGGGCTTCGACGTGCTGTATTTCCCGCCGATCCATCCGATCGGCACAACCGCGCGCAAGGGGCGCAACAACAGCCTGCAGGCCGCACCCGACGACGTCGGCAGCCCGTACGCGATCGGCTCGCCCGACGGCGGCCACACGGCCGTGCACCCGCAGCTCGGCACGCTCGATTCGTTCCGCCGGCTGATCGACGCGGCGCGCGACCACGGGCTCGAGATCGCGCTCGACTTCGCGATCCAGTGCTCGCCCGATCATCCGTGGCTCAAGGCGCACCCCGGCTGGTTCGCATGGCGTCCGGACGGCTCGCTGCGCTATGCGGAGAATCCGCCGAAGCGCTATCAGGACATCGTGAACCCCGACTTCTATGCGCCCGATGCGCTGCCCGGCCTGTGGCTCGCGCTGCGCGACGTCGTGCAGTTCTGGATCGACGCGGGCGTGCGGATCTTCCGCGTCGACAATCCGCATACGAAGCCGCTGCCGTTCTGGGCGTGGATGATCGCCGACATTCGCGGCCGCCATCCGGACGTCGTGTTCCTGTCCGAGGCGTTCACGCGGCCCGGGATGATGGGCCGCCTCGCGAAGCTCGGCTTCTCGCAGTCGTACACCTACTTCACTTGGCGCGAATCGAAGCGCGAATTCATCGAGTATCTGACCGAACTGACGCAAGGCCCCGCACGCGAGTACTTCCGGCCGAACTTCTTCGTGAACACGCCCGACATCAATCCGCGCCACCTGCAGAACGCGCCGCGTACGCAGTTCGTCATCCGTGCGGCGCTCGCGGCGACGCTGTCCGGCGCATGGGGCATGTATTCGGGATTCGAGCTCGGCGAATCGGCGCCGCTGCCGAACAGCGAGGAATACGCGGACGCGGAGAAGTACGAACTGCGCGCGCGCGACTGGAGCAAGGCCGCGCACATCGGCGCCGAGATCGCGCGGCTGAACCGCGCGCGGCGCGACAACCGCGCGCTGCAGACGCATCTCGGCATCACGTTCGTCGACGCCGACAACGACGCGGTGCTCGTGTTCATGAAGGCGACGCCCGCGTTCGACAGCGTGGTCGTCGTCGCGATCAGCCTCGATCCGTGGCACCCGCAGGCCGCGAACTTCACGCTCGACGGCGCGCTGTGGCGCGGCCTCGGGCTCGTCGAAGGCGAACCGCTCGACGCGCACGAACACGACGCCGCGCACCCGACGACGTGGCGCGGCCATCGGCAATACGTGTCGCTCGATCCGCACGTGCGGCCTTACACGATCTGGCGACTGGCGCCCGCCGCCGGCGCGGCGCGGGCAAGCAGACCCGCCACGGACGACGACCGTCGCTCGTCGGGAGGACATGGAAGATGAAACGCGAAGATTCCCTCGACGACGTGCGGCGCGCGCAGTTCGCGTCGCATCCGCGCGCCGGCTCGCCGCGCCAGCGCCGCGTGCGCCGGCCCGCGCCCGCGCTCTGCGCGGACGATCCGCTGTGGTACAAGGACGCGATCATCTACCAGGTGCACGTGAAGTCGTTCTTCGACTCGAACAACGACGGCATCGGCGACTTCCCGGGGCTGATCGCGAAGCTCGACTACATCGCGGAACTCGGCGTCGACGCGATCTGGCTGCTGCCGTTCTATCCGTCGCCGCGCCGCGACGACGGCTACGACATCTCCGACTATCGCGACGTGCATCCCGACTACGGCACGCTCGCCGACGTGCGCCGCTTCATCCGCGAAGCGCATGCGCGCGGCATTCGCGTCATCACCGAGCTCGTGATCAACCATACGTCGGACCAGCATCCCTGGTTCCAGCGCGCGCGGCGCGCGAAGCCGGGCTCGATGTACCGCAACTACTACGTGTGGTCCGACACCGACACGAAATACGCCGGCACGCGCATCATCTTTCTCGACACCGAGACGTCGAACTGGACGCACGATCCGGTCGCGAGCCAGTACTACTGGCACCGCTTCTACTCGCATCAGCCGGACCTGAACTTCGACAATCCGGCCGTCGTGCGCGAGGTGCTGCAGGTCATGCGCTTCTGGCTCGACCTCGGCATCGACGGGCTGCGCCTCGACGCGGTGCCGTATCTCGTCGAGCGCGAAGGCACGAACAACGAGAACCTGCCGGAGACGCACGCGATCCTGAAGCGGATCCGCGCGACGATCGACGCCGAGTATCCGAACCGGATGCTGCTCGCCGAAGCGAACCAGTGGCCGGAGGACGTGCAGGAATACTTCGGCAACGAGGACGAATGCCACATGGCGTTCCACTTTCCGCTGATGCCGCGCATCTACATGTCGATCGCGAGCGAGGACCGCTTTCCGATCATCGACATCATGCGGCAGACGCCGGCGCTCGCGCCGAGCAACCAGTGGGCGGTGTTCCTGCGCAATCACGACGAACTCACGCTCGAGATGGTCACCGATTCCGAGCGCGACCTGCTCTGGCAGACCTACGCGAGCGACCGCCGCGCGCGGCTGAACCTCGGGATCCGGCGCCGGCTCGCGCCGCTGATGGAGCGCGACCGGCGCCGCATCGAGCTGATCAATTCGCTGCTGCTGTCGATGCCCGGCACGCCCGTCATCTACTACGGCGACGAGATCGGCATGGGCGACAACATCCATCTCGGCGACCGCGACGGCGTGCGCACGCCGATGCAGTGGTCGTCGGACCGCAACGGCGGCTTCTCGCGCGCCGACCCGGAACTGCTCGTGCTGCCGCCCGTCATGGGTTCGCTGTACGGCTACGACGCGATCAACGTCGAAGCGCAGACGCGCGACCCGCACTCGCTGCTGAACTGGACGCGGCGCATCCTCGCGACACGGCGCGCGACGCAAGTGTTCGGCCGTGGATCGATCCGCTTCCTGCGCCCGGAGAACCGCAAGGTGCTCGCCTATCTGCGCGAACTCGAGGGGCACGACCCGGTGCTCTGCGTCGCGAACCTGTCGCGCGCGTCGCAGGCGGTCGAACTCGACCTGTCCGAATTCGCGGGGCGCGTGCCGATCGAGATGACCTCGGACTCGCCGTTCCCGCCCGTCGGCCAGCTCCCGTATCTGCTCACCTTTCCGCCGTACGGCTTCCTCTGGTTCGTGCTGTCGGCGCACGGCCGCGAGCCCGCGTGGCGGCAGCCACATGCGGAACCGCTGCCCGAATACGTGACGCTCGTGATGCGGCGCGGCGACACACGGCCCGACGTCGCGCAGCTGCACACGCTCGCGCACGACGCGCTCGCGTCGTGGCTCACGCGGCGGCGCTGGTTCGCGTCGAAGGACCGCACGATCGCCGACGCGCGCCTGAACGTCGTCACGCCGATTCCGGGCGAATCGTTCCAGTACGCGGAAGCCTGCGTGACGGTGCGCGGCGACAGCCACGCGGAGCGCTACGTCGTGCCGCTCGCGGTCGCGTGGGGCGGCGAGACCTCCGGCCCGCTGTTCGCGCAGCTCGCGCTCGCGCGCGTGCGGCGCGGCCATACGGTGGGCTATCTGACCGACGCGTTCGCGCTGCCCGCGTTCGCGCACGGGATGCTGCGCAAGCTGCGCGCGGGCGCGACGGTGCCGACGTCCGACGGCGGCCATCTCGCGTTCCTGCCCGAGGCCGCGCTGGCGTCGCTCGACCCCGGCGACGAAGCCGAAGTGCGCTGGCTCGCGGCCGAGCAGAGCAACAGCTCGCTCGTGATCGGCGAGGCGATCGTGCTGAAGCTCGTGCGCAAGGTCGCGCACGGCGTGCATCCCGAAGCGGAGATGAGCCGGCATCTGACGCGCATCGGCTACCAGAACACCGCCGCGCTCGCCGGCGAAGTCGTGCACGTCGATCCGGACGGGCGCCCGCATACGGTCGCGATCCTGCAGCGCTTCGTCGACAACCAGGGCGATGCGTGGACGCGTTCGTTCGACTTCCTGAAACGCGCGGTCGACGAGCTCGCGCTGCCGGCCGCCGACGACGCCGACACGACCGAGCCCGACGCCGAGACGGACGCGCTGCTCGGCTATGCGGCGTTCGCCGGTGTCGTCGGCAAGCGGCTCGGCGAGCTGCACGTCGCGCTCGCGCAGCCGTCCGACGATCCGGCGTTCGCGCCCGAGCGCGCGACGCCCGAGCATGTCGACGGCTGGTGCGCCGACGCGATCGCGTCGTTCGAGCAGGCGCTCGACTGTCTCGGCACGCGGCTCGACGGCCTCGACGCCGACACGCGCGCGGCCGCCGAACGGCTGCTCGCTTCGCGCGACGCGGCCGTGCGCGCGCTCGGCGAACTCGTGCCGCGCACGCTCGACGCGCACTGCACGCGCATTCACGGCGACTTCCATCTCGGGCAGGTGCTCGACGTGCAGGGCGACGCGCTGCTGATCGACTTCGAAGGGGAGCCCGCGCGCGCGCTCGAGCGACGCCGTGCGAAGTCGCACCCGCTGCGCGACGTGGCCGGCTTCCTGCGCTCGCTGTCGTACGTGAGCGCGACCGGACAGTTCGCGATCGAGAAAGCGCCGCCGCAGGCCGCCGACCGCAAGCGCGCGCTGTTCGAGCGCTTCGGCCGCGCGGCCGCCGACGCGTTCGTCGACTGCTATCGCGCAGCCGCCGAGCATGCGCCGGTGCGCTTCGTCGATCCGCGCTACACCGACCGGCTGCTCGCGCTGTTCCTCATCGACAAGGCGTCGTACGAGCTCTGCTACGAGGCCGCGAACCGTCCCGACTGGCTCTGCGTGCCGGTCGGCGGCCTCGCGGCCCTCGTCGAGCGGCTGCTCGAACATCGCGGCGCCGAAGACGGAGACGAGTCATGACCGACGCGCTGTTCGACCGCGCCGACATCGACGCGCTGCTCGGCGCCCGCCATCCCGATCCGTTCGCCTGCCTCGGGCCGCATGCGCACGACGGCGGCACGATCGTGCGCGCGCTGCTGCCCGGCGCGCAGCACGTGCGCGTGCTCGCGCCGGACGGCGCCGAGCTCGGCACGCTCGCGCGCGTCGACGACGCGGGCTGCTTCGCCGGCACGCTGGCGCACGACGGCCGCTACCGGCTCGCGGTCGAGTGGCCGGGCGCGCGGCACGTGATCGACGACCCTTACGCGTTCGGGCTGCTGCTCGACGACGCGACGCTCGCGCGCTTCGCGGCCGGCAACCCGTCGGCGGTGCTCGACTGCCTCGGCGCGGTGCCGACCTGCATCGACGGCGTCGACGGCGTGCGCTTTGCGGTCTGGGCGCCGAACGCGCAACGCGTATCGGTCGTCGGCGACTTCAATGCGTGGGACGGCCGCCGTCATCCGATGCGGCTGCGCCTGCCGTGGGGCGTGTGGGAGCTGTTCGTGCCGGGGATCGGCGCCGGCGAGCGCTACAAGTACGAGCTGCGCGCGGCCGACGGGCGCGTGCTGCCGCACAAGGCCGACCCGTGCGCCCGCGCGACCGAGGCGCCGCCGCGTACCGCCTCGATCGTCGCCGATACCGGCGCGGTCGACGATTTCGCCTGGCACGACCACGCGTGGCTGCAGGCGCGCGCGCACGGCGACCGCTATCGGCGGCCGTGGTCGATCTACGAGGTGCATCCGGAATCGTGGCAGCGCTATCCCGAGCAGATGGACCGCAACGCGACCTGGGACGAGCTCGCCGAGCGGCTGATTCCGTACGTGCGCGGCATGGGCTTCACGCACGTCGAATTCATGCCGATCGCCGAGTATCCGTTCGGCGGCTCGTGGGGCTATCAGCCGCTCGCGCAGTTCGCGCCGTCCGCGCGCTTCGGGCCGCCCGACGGCTTCGCGCGCTTCGTCGATCGCGCGCATGCGGCCGGCATCGGCGTGCTCGTCGACTGGGTGCCCGCGCACTTCCCCGACGATCCGCACGGGCTCGCGCAGTTCGACGGCAGCGCGCTGTACGAGCATGCCGACCCGCGCGAAGGCATGCATCCCGACTGGCACACCTGCGTGTTCAACGTCGGCCGCAACGAGGTCGGCGCGTTCCTGATCGCGTCGGCGCTCGCATGGGCGCGCCGCTATCACGTCGACGGCATCCGCGTCGACGCCGTCGCGTCGATGCTGTATCGCGACTACTCGCGCGCGGCCGGCGAGTGGGTGCCGAACATCTACGGCGGCCGCGAGAACCTCGAATCGGTCGCATTCCTGCGCGCACTGAACGACACGCTGCACGGCGACGATGCGCCGCCGGGCGTCGTCACGGTCGCCGAGGAGTCGACCGCGTGGCCGGGCGTCACCGCGTCGACGCGCGACGGCGGGCTCGGCTTCGACTTCAAGTGGAACATGGGCTGGATGCACGACACGCTCGCGTATCTGCACGAGGATCCCGTGCATCGCCGCTATCACCACGACCGCATGACGTTCGGGCTCGTCTATGCGTTCTCCGAGCGCTTCGTGCTGCCACTCTCGCACGACGAGGTCGTGCACGGCAAAGGCTCGCTCGCGTCGAAAATGCCCGGCGACGCCTGGCAGCGGCTCGCGACGCTGCGTGCGTACTTCGGCTTCATGTGGGCGCATCCGGGCAAGAAGCTGCTGTTCATGGGCAGCGAACTCGCGCAGTGGGCCGAGTTCGCGCACGACGGCACGCCGCACTGGGATCTGCTCGACGCGCCCGCACATCGCGGCGTGCAGCGGCTCGTGCGCGACCTGAACCGCACCTACGCGGCGCAGCCCGCGCTGCATGCGCTCGACTGCGATGCGGCCGGCTTCGCCTGGCTGATCGGCGACGACCGCGACAACAGCGTGTTCGCGTTCGCGCGCCGCGACGATGCGGGGCACACCGTCGTCGCCGTCTGCAACTTCACGCCCGTGCCGCGCACCGGCTATCGCGTCGGGCTGCCCGCGCCCGGCGCGTGGCGCGAACTGATGAATACCGACGCCGCCGTCTACGGCGGCACCAACGCCGGCAACGACGGCGCCGTGTGGGCGGAGGATGTGCCCGCGCACGGCGAAGCGTGGTCGGCAACGCTACGGCTGCCGCCGCTCGCCACGCTATGGCTCACTCCGGCATGACCGACGGCGCCCTCGACACGGAGACTCCCCCCATGCCGACCGCCCTGCCCCCTCGCCTGGAACCCGGCCGCAGCTATCCGCTCGGCGCGACCTGGGACGGCCTCGGGACGAACTTCGCGGTGTTTTCCGCGCACGCACACCGGATCCAGCTGTGCATCTTCGATTCGACCGGCCGCAAGGAGCTCGCGCGCCTCGACCTGCCCGAATGCACGGACGAGGTGTGGCACGGCTACCTGCCCGGCGCGCATCCGGGCACCGTGTACGGTTTTCGCGCGGACGGTCCGTATCAGCCGCAGGCCGGCCATCGCTTCAATCCGACCAAGCTGCTGATCGATCCGTACGCGCGCAAGCTGCTCGGCCATTTCCGCTGGTCCGACGCGCTGTTCGGCTATCGCGTGCATTCGAATCGCGGCGACCTGTCGATGGACCGGCGCGACTCGGCGCCCGCGATGCCGAAGTGCATCGTCGTCGACGAGGCGTTCGACTGGAGCAACGACCGGCGCCCGTGCGTGCCGTGGCGCAGCACCGTCATCTACGAGACGCACGTGCGCGGCGCGTCGATGCGCCGGCCGGGGCTGCGCGCGCCGGAGCGCGGCACGTTCGCGGCGCTCGCGCATCCGGCCTTCGTCGATCACCTGCTCGCGCTCGGCGTGACGACGGTCGAGCTGCTGCCCGTGCATGCGTTCCTGCAGCAGCGCGAACTGCTGAACCGCGGACTGCGCAACTACTGGGGCTACGACACGGCGGCGTTCTTCGCGCCCGAGCCGTCGTATCTGTCGACGCGGCGGCTCGACGAGATGCGCATCGCGATCCGTCAGCTGCACGCGGCCGGCATCGAGGTCGTGCTCGACGTCGTGTACAACCACACCTGCGAAGGCAACCAGCTCGGGCCGACGCTATCCTGGCGCGGCCTCGACAACGCGAGCTACTACCGGCTCGTGCCCGACGACCGGCGCTATCACGTCGACGAGACCGGCTGCGGCAATACGCTGAACCTGTCGCATCCGCGCGTGCTGCAGATGGTGATGGACTCGCTGCGCTACTGGGCGACCGCGTTCAACATCGACGGCTTTCGCTTCGATCTCGGCGTGACGCTCGGCCGCGAGGATCACGGCTTCGATCCCGGCGCGGGCTTCTTCGATGCGCTGCGGCAGGACCCCGTGCTCGCGCAGCGCAAGCTGATCACCGAGCCGTGGGACGTCGGCCCGGGCGGCTATCAGCTCGGCCGCCATCCGCCCGGCTTCGCCGAATGGAACGACCGCTTTCGCGACACCGTGCGGCGCTACTGGCGCGGCGACGCGGGCCAGCGCCCCGAGCTGGCCGCGCGGCTCGCGGGCTCGGCCGACCTGTTCAACCATCAGCGGCGCCGCACGTGGGCGTCGATCAACTTCGTCACCGCGCACGACGGCTTCACGCTCGCCGACGTCGTCTCGTATGCGGGCAAGCACAACGAAGCGAACGGCGAAGGCAACCGCGACGGCCGCGACGACAACTGCAGCGCGAACTGGGGCGTCGAGGGGCCGACCGACGATCCGGCGATCCGCGACGTGCGCGGCCGCGTCGCGCGCTCGATGCTCGCGACACTGTTTACCGCGCTCGGCACGCCGATGCTCGTGGCCGGCGACGAATTCGGCCGCACGCAGCACGGCAACAACAACGCGTACTGCCAGGACAACGAGCTGTCGTGGCTCGACTGGGAAGCCGCGCAGCAGCCGGAGGCCGTGCAGATGACGCGCTTCGTGTCGCGGCTCGCCGCGCTGCGGCGCATGTATCCGGTGATGTCGACGCCGCGCTTTCCGTCCGGCGACCGCGACGGCGCGCCCGGCATGCGCGAGATCGCGTGGTTCGACGAGCACGGCGACGAGGTCAGCGTGCCCGCGTGGCAGGACCGCGAGCGCCGCGCGCTGACGATGCGGCGCGTCGGCACCGGGCGCACGGGCCGCACCGAGGCGCTGCTCGTGATGCTGAACGCGTCGGCCGAGACGATCACGTTCAAGCCGCCGCCGCCCGCGCTTGCGTATCGCGTGCTGGTCGACACCGCGACGCCGGACGGCGGCCCGCGCGACTGGCCCGCCGACGGCCTCGAGGTCGCCGCGCACGCGGCCGTGATCGCGGTCGCCCCCGTGCCGACCGACCTGTCTTCGAAGGAAACGCCATGACGTCCCATTCCGCCGCTTCGTCGTCCACGCATGCGTTCGAGTTGTCGTTCGGCGCGACCTGCCTCGACGCCGGCCATACGCGCTTTCGTCTGTGGGCGCCTGCCAGCCGCCGCGCGCAGGTCGAGCTGCACGGCGCGCAAACGCTCGAGATGACGGCCGCCGGCGACGGCTGGTTCGAACTCGTCGCGCCGGTCGGCGCGGGCGCGCTCTATCGCTATCGGCTCGACGACGAGCTCGTCGTCCCCGATCCCGCATCGCGCTTCCAGCCGTCCGACGTGCACGGCCCGAGCCAGGTCGTCGATCCCGCCGCGTATCGCTGGCGGCACGGTGCCTGGCGCGGCCGGCCGTGGCACGAGACCGTGCTGTACGAGCTGCACGTCGGCGCATGTGGCGGCTATGCGAACGTCGAGCGGCGCCTGCCCGACATCGCATCGGTCGGCGTGACCGCGATCGAGCTGATGCCGATCAACGCGTTTCCCGGCACGCGCAACTGGGGCTACGACGGCGTGCTGCCGTTCGCGCCCGATGCGTCGTACGGCCGCCCCGAGGAACTGAAATCGCTGATCGACGCGGCGCACGGGCTCGGGCTGCAGGTGTTCCTCGACGTCGTGTACAACCACTTCGGCCCGGACGGCAACCTGCTGCCGCGCTATGCGCCCGCGTTCTTCCGCGACGACCGGCACACCGCGTGGGGGCCTGCGATCGACTTCTCGCGCGCGCAGACGAGCGCGTTCTTCATCGAGAACGCGCTGTACTGGATCGACGAGTACCGGTTCGACGGTCTACGCATCGACGCGGCGCACGCGATCGACGACGACGCGTGGCTGCGCGAGCTCGCGCGGCGCGTGCGCACGGCCGCAGGCGAGCGCCACGTGCATCTGGTGCTCGAGAACGAACGCAATACCGCGAGCCTGCTCGGGCCCGACCGCTTCGACGCGCAGTGGAACGACGACTTCCACAACAGCGCGCACGTGCTGTTGACCGGCGAGCGCGACGGCTACTACCGCGCGTATGCGGACGCGCCGCTGCGTCATTTCGCGCGCACGCTCGGCGAAGGATTCGCGTACCAGGGCGAACCGTCGCCGCTGCACGACGGCGCACCGCGCGGCGAGCCGAGCGCGCAGCTGCCGCCGACCGCGTTCGTGTCGTTCCTGCAGAACCACGACCAGATCGGCAATCGCGCGTTCGGCGAGCGGCTGCGCGCGCTCGCGAACGACGACGCGCTGCGCGCGGTCACGGCGCTGTTGCTGCTCTCGCCGCAGATCCCGCTGCTGTTCATGGGCGAGGAAGACGGCAGCACGCAGCCGTTCCAGTTCTTCACCGACTATCGCGGCGCGCTCGCCGACGCCGTACGCGAGGGCCGCCGCCGCGAATTCGCCGCGTTTCCCGCGTTCGCCGATCCCGCGCATCGCGACGCGATTCCGGATCCGAACGACCCGGCGACGTTCGCGCGCTCGGCGTTGCACGAGCGGCCCGACACCTGGCCCGATGCCGATGCGTGGCGTCGTTTCTACCGCAGCGCGCTGACCGTGCGCGCCGCGCTCGTCACGCCGCATCTGCCGGGTGCGCGCGCGCTCGGCGTCGACGTGCTGGCCGACGACGAGACGGCGCGCGCGCTTGTTGCACGCTGGCGGCTCGGCGACGGCAGCACGCTGACGCTCGCGCTGAACCTCGGCCCGCGCGCGACGGCGCTGCCCGAACTGCCGGTCGGCAAGATCGTGTTCGAGACGCCGCCGCGTGCGCGCGACGCGCTCGTCGACGCACGCCTGCCTGCACGCGCATGCATTGCGTGGCGCGACGGCGCAGTCAACCACGATGCGCTGAACCATCGCGCGAACGGACACGCGCGGCCATGACGACCGACATCCCGATCGCATCCCTCGCGCGGGCGGCGGGGCTGCAGACCGGCTGGACCGACGCGGCCGGCGTGCCGCGCCGCGTCGACGACGACGCGCTGTTCGCGCTCGTCGACGCGCTCGGCTGGCCGTGCGGCACGCCGGTCGAACGCGTGGACAGCCTCGCCGCGCTCGTCGATGCCGATGCGGCGCCGCCGCGCATGATCACCGCCGACGCCGGCATGCCGATCGCGCTGCCGGCCACCGTGGCCGGGCCGGGCGCGCGCTATCGCGTGACGTTCGAGACGGGCGGGCACGTCGACGGCCGCGTGGGCGGCACGAGCGGCGACCCGCTGCTGCCGCCGATCGTGCGGCCCGGCTATCACGCACTCGACGTCGGCGAGCAGCGGATCGCCATCGCGATCGCACCGCGCCGCGTGCGCGCGGCCGAGCGCCTGCGCGGCACGCCGGACGCCGGCAACCGCTGGGGCATCGCCGCGCAGCTGTACGGGCTGCGCCGCGCCGGCGACGACGGCGCGGGCGACTACACCGCGCTCGCGCAGCTCGCGACGCACGCGGCGCGACACGGCGCGCATGCGGTCGCGATCAGTCCGACGCATGCCGGCTATCCGGCGCTGCCTGCGCACGACAGCCCGTATTCGCCGTCGTCGCGGCGCTGGCACAACGTCGCGTATCTGGACTGCCGCGCAGTACCGGGCGTCGGCCGCGTCGCGGGCGACGAAGCGGACGGCGCGGCCGATGCGCGACTCGTCGACTGGCCGCACGTGCTGCCGCGGAAGCTGCGCCGGCTGCGCGCGCGGTTCGACGCGCTGCGCGCCGGCGGCGGCACCGCGCTCGACGGGTTCGAACGGTTCCGCGCGGCGGGCGGCGCGGCGCTCGACGCGCATGCGCGCTTCGACGCGCTGCAGGCGTTCTGCGTCGCGCGCGGGCTCGGCTCGGACTGGCGGCAATGGCCGGCGCCGTGGCGGATGCCGACCTCGGTCGAAGTCGACGCATTCGCGCAGGCGCACGCCGATACGGTCGCGTTCCATGCGTTCCTGCAATGGTGCGCGGCGCACGCGCTGACGGACGCGCAGCAGGCCGCGCGCCGCGCGGGCATGGCGATCGGGCTGATCGCCGATCTCGCCGTCGGCTCTGATCGCGCGGGCAGCGATGCGTGGGCGCACGGCACGACGCTGCTGCGCGGGCTGTCGCTCGGCGCGCCGCCCGACGCGTTCAATGCGGCCGGCCAGGCGTGGGGCGTGACGACCTGGACGCCGGCCGCGCTGCGCGCGAACGGCTTCGCGCCGTTCATCGAGCTGCTGCGCGCCGCGTTCGCGCACGCGGGCGGCATCCGGATCGATCACGTGCTCGGTTTCGCGCGCATGTGGGTCGTGCCGGACGGCGCGAGCGCACGCGACGGCGCGTATCTGCACTACCCGTGCGACGACCTGCTGCGGCTCGTCGCGCTGGAGGCCGCGCGGCACCGCGCGATCGCGGTCGGCGAGGATCTCGGCACCGTGCCCGACGGGTTTCGCGACCGGCTCGGCGCGCGGGGCGTCGCCGGAATGCGCGTGCTGTGGTTCGAACGCGAGCCGGACGGCGCATTCCGGCCGCCGTCGAGCTGGGACCGCGACGCACTCGCGATGACCTCGACGCACGACCTGCCGACCGTCGCCGGCTGGTGGCGCGGCATCGATCTCGGCTGGCGGCGCATCGCGGCCGAGCACGAGCAGGCGCGAGGCCGGCCCGCCGATGCCGGGCCGGAGGATCGTCACGTCGTGAGCGATACAAGCGATACGACCGATGCGAGCGATACGCGCGACGTGAACGATACAAGCGACGCGAACGACGCCGACACCGTCGAGGGCACGTATGCCGACCCCGACGCGGCCGCCGCACGCGCCGCGACACCGGACGATCTCGCCGAGCGCGATGCCGCGCGCGCCGCGCTGTGGCGCGCACTGCAGCAGGCCGGCTGCGCGCCGAACGACGCACCGCCGCCGCCGGCCGATGCGCCGCCCGTCGGCGCCGTGCTCGCGTTCGTCGCGCGCAGTGCGTCGCCGCTCGCGATCGTGCCGCTCGAGGATCTGCTCGCGCTCGACGCGCAGCCGAACCTGCCCGGGCCGCCGTGCGGCCATCCGAACTGGCGGCGGCGCCTGCCGCGCACCGTCGACGCGCTGTTCGACGCCGACACGCGCGCGCGCATCGCGGCGCTCGCCGACGCGCGCGGCACGCCGGAGCGACGCGCATGACGCCGCGCGCGACCCTGCGGCTGCAGCTGCATGCCGGCTTCACGTTCGACGACGCGGCCGCGCACGCGGACTATTTCGCGCGGCTCGGCATCAGCCATCTGTATCTGTCGCCGATCACGACCGCGGAGCCCGGCTCGCGGCACGGCTACGACACGGTCGACTACGGCGCGATCAGCGCGGAACTCGGCGGCGAAGCGGGCTTCGTGCGGCTCGTCGACGCGCTGAGCGCGCGCGGGCTGCGCGTGATCGTCGACATCGTGCCAAATCACATGGGCGTGGGCGGCTCGTCGAACGGCTGGTGGAACGACGTGCTCGAGTGGGGCCCCGCGAGCCCGTATGCGCGCTATTTCGACATCGACTGGCATCCGCCCGACCCGACGCTCGACGGCAAGGTGCTGCTGCCCTGCCTCGGCTCGCCGTACGGCGACGCGCTCGCCGCCGGCGACATCACGCTCGGCATCGACGCGGCGGCCGGGCGCTTCACGATCGCCTGCGCGGGACGGCAACTGCCGGTCGCGGTCGCGACCTATGCGGAAATCCTGCGTGTCGCGAACCGCGCGGACCTGAACGCGCTCGCCGAACGCTTCGATACCGCGGCCACGCGCGGCAGTGCGCGCGTCGCCGCCGCGCATGCGGCGCTGCGTGCGCACGCGGCCGCGCACGGCCCGCATGCGTTCGACGCGGTGCTGCACGGCACCGATCCGCGCCGTGCGCGCTCGCGCGCGTGCCTGCACCATGTGCTCGAACGGCAGCACTACCGGCTCGCGTGGTGGCGCACGGCCGCCGACGAGCTCAACTGGCGGCGCTTCTTCGACATCGCGACGCTGGCCGGCGTACGCGTCGAGGACGACGCGGTGTTCGACGCGGTCCATGCGCTGCCGTTGCGGCTCCATGCGGCGGGACTCGTCGACGGCGTACGCGTCGATCACGTCGACGGGCTCGCCGATCCGCGCGCGTACTGCCGGCGGCTGCATGCGCGCCTCGCCGCGCAGCGCGACACGCCGCCGACGATCTACGTCGAGAAGATCCTCGCGCCCGGCGAAACGCTGCGCGCCGACTGGCCGATCGACGGCACGACCGGCTACGACTTCATGAACGACGTCGCCGCGCTGCTGCACGATCCGGCCGGCGCGGAACCGCTCGGCGCGCACTGGGCGGCCGTGTCGCGCTCGCCGCGCACGTTCGCGCAGGAAGCGGTCGACGGCAAGCGCCGCGTGCTGCTGCGCCAGCTCGCCGGCGAACATGCGCGCGTCGCGCGCAAGCTGCACGACATCGCGCGCGCGTCGCCCGCGACACGCGACATCAGCCGGATCGCGATCCATCGCGTGCTCGGCGAACTCGCGGTGCACCTGAGCGTGTACCGCATGTATCCGGCCGACGACGAACTCGCGCCCGACGATCGCCGCGTGCTCGCGCAGGCGTATGCGTGCGCCCGCGCGGCCGTCGATCCGACCGATCGCATCGCGCTCGAACGCGTCGCGCAGTGGCTCGGCCTGCCGGGCACGCGCGCGCCGCGCGCCGATGCGGCGCGCCGGCATGCGGCGCGCGTCGCGTTCGCGCAGCTCACGGCGCCGCTCGCAGCGAAGGGCGTCGAGGATACGGCGAACTACCGCTATGGGCGGCTGCTGTCGCGCAACGAAGTCGGCGCCGATGCCGGCGATTTCAGTCTGTCGCGCGGCGCGTTCCATGCGCGCAACCGGCGGCGCGCGCACCGTTCGCCGCACGCGCTCGTCGCGACCGCGACGCACGACCACAAGCGCGGCGAAGACGCGCGCGTGCGGCTCGCCGTGCTGAGCGAGATCCCCGACGCATGGCGCGCGGTCTCGCTCGACTGGTCCGCGCTGAACCAGCCGCATCGCGGCCGCGCGCATCGCGACCTCGACTGGTCGCCGGGGCCCGCTGCCGAGGCGATGCTGTATCAGACGCTCGTCGGCTGCTGGCCGCCGTCACTCGCCCCCGACGACGCGGCCGGCCTCGCGGCGCTCGCCGATCGCGTCGTGCAATGGCAGACGAAGGCGCTGCGCGAAGCGAAGCAGCAGACCGACTGGCTCGCGCCCGAACCCGACTACGAGCAGGACAGCGAGGCGTTCGTGCGCGCGATCCTGACGCCGCACGGCGCCGGCGATTTCGTGCATCGGCTGCATGCGTTCGTCATGCGCATCGCGCCGGCCGGCGTCGTCAACAGCCTCACGCAGACGACGCTGCGCATCACGTCGCCCGGCGTGCCCGATCTTTATCAGGGCACCGAACGGTGGGACCATTCGCTCGTCGATCCGGACAACCGGCGCGACGTGCCGTTCGCGGCGCTCGCCGCCGAGCGCGTCGACGGCCCCGTCAGCGCGTATCTGCCGACCTGGCCCGATGCACGCGTGAAGCGTGCGCTCGTCGAGCGGCTGCTCGCGCTGCGTGCGCAGCATACGTCGACGTTCGCGAACGGCCGCTACGTGCCGCTGCGCGTGCGCGGTCCGCTCGCGCGTCACGTGGTCGCGTTCGCGCGCTGCGACGACGCGGCGACGATCGTCGTCGTGACGACGCGGCTCGCATGCCGGCTGCTCGGCGACGCGCCCGCGCTGCCGCGCGTCGAACCGGCGCAGTGGGACGACACGGCCGTCGTGCTGCCGGCCGGCGCGACGGGGCCGTGGGCCGACTGGCTCGATGCGAGCGAAGCCGGCGACACGCCGGACGGCTTGCTGCGCGTCGCGCACTGCCTGCGCGCGCTGCCGGTCGCGGTGTGGGTCGGGCCGCCGCCGCGCGCATGACGCGGCGCGCGGCAGCGGTCGTTTTTTACAGAAGCGCCGGCACGATGGCGGCAGCGCGACCGCGCGGCTGCGTCACGCGCGGTGTCGACGATCGGCGCTCACGACCACTCTTCGGGCGGCAACGGCGCGCCGTCCTCCTCCCAATGCGCATCGCTGGCGCCGCGCGCGTCGTGGCCGGCCGTCAGCGTGCCGTGCGCGACGCCGTCCTGCGGCCGCCGCTTGGCGCGCGACGCATGCGCGCGCAGCCGCGGGCGCGTCGGCGCGACCGTGCGCGCGCCGTCGCGGCGCGTCTCGCCGGCTGCCTGCTCGTTCGTCTGCTGCGTATTCGACATCGCCTTCATCATTGCCTCCCGGTTCGTGGGTGTCGATCGCAGCGATGCCGCAATTTCGGTGCCGTGCACAGGCAGGCCGATTGCTACACCAGCGCGATCGAGACTCGCTCCCGGAGGTGACATGCCGAACGACAACGACACGCAAGCAGGCCGCCGCCGACTCGGCGGATGGTTGGCCGGCGAGGAAAAGCACATGGCCGCGTTCCGCACGCGCATTGCCGCGGACGCGCGCGCACGGGCCGGCGAACGGCTGCGCACGCCGGCCGTGCAGGAGCTCGCGCGACTGTTCGACGATCACGCGGTGCTGCACATGGGGCTGTCGCGCGCGATCGACGAGGCGCTCGCGACGGGCCGCGACCTCGGCTACCGGTCGATCGGCGAGCTGATGACGGTGATCGACTATCTGATGACGTACACGCCGCCCTTCAGCGAATCGAGCCTGATCGTGTGTCCGCTGAACGCGTTCCTCGACTGGCCGATGTGCATGCCGTCGGGCCGCGCGGTATTCCGTGACGCGACCGTCAACGCGCATCTGAAGCGTGTGCTGAACGTCTGGTGCGATTTTCTCGGCGGCCCGCACTCGCGCGACCACCTCGTGACGACGGCGCCGGACGGCTGGCTAAGCGAAGAAGCGCGCAAACGGATCGGCCTGTCGCAGTTCCAGTACCGCGAGGATCAGCCGCACTGGGGCTTCGACTCGTGGAACGACTTCTTCACGCGGCGCTTTCGCGCGGGCGCACGGCCGGTGGCCTCGCCCGACGATTCGCACGTGATCGTCAGCGCGTGCGAAGCCGCGCCCTATCACACGGCCACGAACCTGCAGCTGCGCGACCGGTTCTGGATCAAGGGGCAACCCTATTCGCTGCGCGACATCTTCACGCCCGCACGGCTGCCGCTCGCCGAGCACTTCGTCGGCGGCGATCTCTACCAGGCCTATCTGGCCGCGTACAACTACCACCGCTGGCATGCGCCGATCCGCGGCACCGTCACGCACGCGTACCGCATCGACGGCACCTATTACTCGATCGCCGACGTCGAAGGCGAAGACCCGTCCGGGCTCAACGATTCGCAGGGCTACATGACGGCCGTCGCCACGCGCGCGATCGTCGCGATCGCCAGCGACGATCCGGGCCTGGGCACGGTGGCCGCGGTCTTCGTCGGGATGGGCGATGTGTCGTCGTGCGTGATCGAGGTCGTGCCGGGGCAGCGCGTCGAAAAAGGCGACGAGATCGGTTATTTCCAGTTCGGCGGCTCGACGTACTGCCTGCTGTTCGAGCCCGGCGTGATCGACCGCTTCCTGCATGCGCCAAGCGACGATGCGCCGCCCGTGCAGGTCAATGCCGCGGTCGCGCTCGCGCGCTGAATGCGCATGCGGCGCGCTCCCCAGGGCAGCGCGCCGCATGCGATCGGACCGTTCGTCACAAACTGTTGTCGTTCGTATAGCCTCCGCTGCCGCGCTGCACGGAGCGCAGGATCGACAGTCCGTCGGGCGTCAGCTCGGGCCGGCGAGCGCCGGACGCGTCGCTCTGCATGACGACCAGTTGTCGTTCGACGAGCGCGACGATGTCGTCGCGGTCGAGCTGGATTTGTTCTGGTGCGCGCTGGACCAGAAACAGCGCGGCAAATTCGTGAGCAGTCAACATGCTCGTCTCCCCAATGACGGCGTATTTTCCGATGCGGCGACGCCGCAATCGCGGCCGGCAGTGCACCTGCCGGATTCGGTAACGACATGCACGAAGCATGCCAATGCGAGCCGCGCACACTGCATCGGCCCGGTCGGGCGCAGGGCGGGGTCGAATCCGCGTCCCGCGCGCAGCCGGTGAAAAGTTTTCAATGTCGTGTAACGGCCGGGCCAACGCCGATACACGGCGCGCGAGCAGCGCGCCGTGCACGGGGTCAGGACCGTGGCGCGTGCGACGTCGCCTGACGCGCGAGCGCCGCGGCCGCGCGCCGCTGCACGCGGAAATAGCCGCTATGCAGCACCGCGCCGCCGTGGCCGTCGGCGACCACGTCCGCGCAGGCCTCGGCGATGCGCTGGCGGCCCCGTTCGAACGCCTCGCGCAAGTCGGCCTCGAGCGCCGAGCGCGCACCGAAGTGATCCTCGAGCGCTTCGGCCGTGATCGCGCACTCCGCCGGTACGCCGTCGATCTCGACGACGAACTGCAGCTGCAGCGTCGCGCCGTCGAACACGGGTGGCGGATCGCCCGCAATCGTCGCGCGTGTGCTCATGGGCGCTCCCGCGGCGCATGCGCGCGGTCGGCCGCGAGGCATTCGATCAGCGCGCCGTTGAACGCGTCGAGATCGTCGGGCTTGCGGCTCGTGATGAGATTGCCGTCGCGCACGACGCGCTCGTCGACCCACTTGCCGCCGGCGTTGCGGATGTCGTCCTGCAGGCTCGGCCAGCTGGTCATCGTGCGGCCGTCGACGAGCCCGGCCGACACGAGCAGCCAGCCGCCGTGACAGATCACGGCGACCGGCTTGTCGGCGCCGATCGCGGCCGTCACGAACTCGCGCGCGGCGGGAATCATCCGCATCGCGTCGCCGTTCACGACACCGCCCGGCAGAACGATCGCATCGTAGTCGCCCTGCTTCGCATCGTCGAACGTATGGTTCACCTTGACGCGTGCGCCCTTGTCGACGTGCCGGAAACCCTGGATCTCGCCCGGTTGCTGCGAAATCACGTCGACCTGCGCACCCTCGGCACTGAGCGCACGCTGCGGTTCGACGAGCTCGGCCTCCTCGAAGCCGTCCACGGCGAGGATCGCGACCTTGCAATTGGCGAGTTTGCCGCTCATGAAAAACCTCCATGCTGGTTGCGGCACCGATCGTGCCGTCACCCGACAGCAGCAATCGACGTGCCACGCCCGGTGCGCTACCCCACACAACGCGCGCATCGGCCTGGGCTCGGGCTTCGCGAACGACGCGCAAGCCGCTCTCCGACCCTGCCGGCGCGGCGCGCGCGGCGGCTTCCATCGTTCACTGCAAAGATTTCAACGGCATGTAACAGGCAGGTTGCGCCCGTGTGCGGGCTCTCGCGTGCGACACGCGCCGTCGCAATGTGTCGCAGCATCGAGACAGTTTCGCGGCCGCGGACACCCGGCGGACACCCTGCCGGTCACTGCAGACGCGTCGCGACGTCGAGCATCGCGTCGGTCAGCTCGACCGTCAGCGTCTGGTCCTCGTCGAGGTCGGGCAGCCGTTCGAGCATGGCCTGCACCGAGTCGTGCAGCATCGCGTGCACGCGCATGCGCGCGCCGTCGTCGAGGTCCGCATAGCGCTCCATCGTGTCGCAGTCGAGCGCGAGCACGACCGAGTGGCGCACGGCGTCGGGCGGCGCATCGGGCGCGATCGCCCAAGCCGCATGAAACGTAATCCTGCCGGTCGCCACGTCGAGGTGCACTGTCGTGTTGAGGTCGTCCGCGTCCGGGTCTTCGTCGATGTCGTACGGCTCGATTCCGATTCGGGGGTTCGATTGCATGATGTCCTCCTGCGTGGTCGCCGCGCCCGCCGCGGCGGCGGGCGTCGGCCATCGCGCCGCGCCGGCCGCGAGCCGGCGCGACATCGTCAGTAGCCGCTGGAATCGGCGCTGCCCTGCCCGCCGGCACCGCCGCCGCCCGAACCGGTCGCGCCCGGCGAGCGGCCGTTGCCGGCGCCCGCGCCCTTCGCGCCGGGCTTCGCGTGGCCGCTCGCGCCGCTGTGCGAGGACATCGCGCCGCGTCCGCCGTCCGACTGCTGCATGTTCGGCGGCGGCGGCGCGGCCGTATCGCCATTGCCGGTGTAACTGCTCGAGGTGCCGGCCGACAGCGGCGCGCCGGAGCCGTGATCGGACTGCTGCGAGTTCTGTGCCAGCGCCGGGCTCGCGGCGGCCGCGGCCGCGAGCATGGCACCGGCGGCGCAGCCGAGCACGCGGCGCGCCGGGGATTTCGTTGTGGATAAGGCTGACGTCATGACGGATTCTCCGTAACGGAAATGAAGTATCTGCCCCGTTTCTTCAGCAAGGCCCATGCCGTCAGTGGCTCGAATGCGCGCGTCGTGCACCGGCCTCGGCCGGCACGCGAATTGCGGGCCGTCGTCGCATACGCCAACGACGGAGCGTCATGCAATGCCTTCTTCCTCCCCGCCGCACGCGCGCGGCAAACGCCTGACGCGGCGCGCGGGCCGCGCGCGCAGCACCGATCGCGGCCACGCGACACGCTGGTCGGCCGACGTCACGCGCGACAGCGACGCGCTCGACCTCGAACCCGAGATCTTCAAGTCCGACGATCCGGGCGAGATCGCCGCGTCGCTGAAACGCTCGGCCGAACGCAGCCGCCGCCGCAAGGCGACGCCGTTCCAGTCGGCGATGTCGATGCTGAACTTCTACGTGAACCGCGCGGGCCGCAACCTGCCGAAAACGCGCCGCACGACGCTCGAGCGCGCGAAGCGCAAGCTGCGCGAAGCGTTCGGCCGCAAGCCGTGACGCACGCGTGCGCCTGCCTCCCGTTTCCGGACTGCACGCATGCATGAAACGCTGTGGTATCTGATCACCGGCGCGGTGCTGATGGGCATGGGCATCGCGACGTCGGCGCTGCGTCATCTGCCGTGCAGCACCGCGATGATCTATCTCGTGCTCGGCATCGCATTGGGCCCGGCGGGCGCCGGACTGCTGCACGTCGACATCGAGCGCGACGCGCCGCTGCTGCGGATGATCGTCGAGATCGGGCTGCTCGTGTCGCTGTTCGCGATCGGGCTGCGGCTGCGCGTGCCGCTGTCCGACCCGCTGTGGCTCGTGCCGTGCCGGCTCGGGCTGCTCGCGATGATCGTCACCGTGCCGCTGCTCGCCGCCTGCGCGGTGTTCGCGCTCGGCATCGGCTGGGCGCCCGCGCTGCTGCTTGCGGCGATTCTTGCGCCGACCGATCCCGTGCTCGCGCACGACGTGCAGGTGCACGACCCCGGCGATCGCGACCTCGTGCGCTTCGCGCTCTCCGGCGAAGGCGGGATGAACGACGGGATCGCGCTGCCGTTCGCGCTCGCCGCGCTCGCGCTCTGCGGTGCGCCGGAGGCGACGCACGGCAGGGCGCCGCTGTCGCTGTCGTTCGCGCTCGCGACCGCCTGGGGCATCGTCGGCGCAGCGGCGATCGGCGGCGGGCTCGGCTGGATCACGACGAAGACGATCGGCTGGCTGCGCATGCGCTACGCGCAGGCGCTCGGCTTCGAAGGCTTCTTCGCGCTCGCGCTGATCGTGCTGTCGTACGGCGCCGCGGAAGTCGCGCATGCGTTCGGCTTCATCGCGACGTTCGCGGCCGGCGTCGCGATGCGCCGCGTCGAGCATCGCGCGAGCGGCGACCGCGATCCGCGCGAAGTGATCGGCCAGGTCGACTCGGCCGACGTCGTTGCAACCGAAAAGGATCCGGACAAGGCCCATGCGTTCATGGCCGAATCGGTGCTCGGCTTCACGATCGAACTCGAACGCATCGCCGAAGCGGTCGTGATGACGATGGTCGGCAGCGTGCTCGCGACGCTGCCGGGTCCGCTGATCACGTGGCGCGCGCTCGCGCTGGCCGCGCTGCTGTTCGTCGTCGTGCGGCCGCTCGCGGTGCGGCTCACGCTGGCCGGCTCGCGCGCGACGATCGCGCAGCGGCGGCTGATGGCCTGGTTCGGCATCCGCGGCATCGGCTCGTTCTACTACCTGCTGTTCGCGCTCGAGCACGGGCCGACCGATACCGTGCGCCCGCTTTCGGCGCCGGTGCTCGCGGTCGTCTCTGCATCGGTGGTCGCGCACGGCATCTCGGCGACGCCGTTGATGAACTGGTATCACCGCCGGCAGCGCCGGCATTGACGGCGCTCAGCGCGCGGCGAGGCGCGTGCGCATCGCGGCCGTGATCCGCTGGCGCGTGCCTGCGTACGCTTCCCACGGATCGTGCTCGAGCGCGTCGAGCCGTTCGTGCACGGTGTCGATCGTCCACTGCGCGCCGCCCGTCGTGGCCGGCACTTCGTCCCAACCGATCGGCACCGACACGCCCATGCCCGGCCGCGCACGCACCGAGTAGGCCGCGATCGTGCTCGCGCCACGCCCGTTGCGCAGATAGTCGATGAAGATCTTGCCGCGCCGGTGACGCGGCCCCATCGTCGCCGTGAAGCGGTCGGGCAGCGCGCCCGCGATGTGCTGCGCGACCGCGCGCGAGAAGTCCTTCATCTCGTCCCAGCCCGAATGCCGCGTGATCGGCACGACGACGTGCAGCCCCTTGCCGCCGCTCGTCTTGCAGAACGACACGAGGCCCAGCTCGTCGAGCAGCCCGCGCACGAGCTGCGCGGCCTCGATCATCGTGCGCCACGGCAGCGCGGGATCGGGATCGAGGTCGAACACGATCCGGTCCGGCCGCTCGATGTTCGACGCGTGCGCGTTCCACGTATGCAGTTCGATCGTCCCCATCTGCGCGGCGCCGATCAGCGCATCGACGCTGTCGATCGACAGCAGCGGACCGTGTCCGGGATCGAGTCCCGGATGCTGCGTGACGAACGGAATCTCGCGGCGCTCCGCATGCTTCTGGAAAAACAGCTCGCCGCCGATGTCCTGCGGCGCGCGCACGAGCGACACCGGGCGGCCCGCGAGATCGGGCAGCGCCCACGGCGCGACGCGCTCCCAGTAGTGCGCGAGATCGATCTTGCGCGTGCCGCTCTCGCGATCGAGCACGCGTTCCGGATGCGTGATGCGGACCTGGCCGACCTGATCGGGCGCCGACTTGCCGCGTGCGGCGGGCGTGCGATGCTGCGCGCGTTCTTGCCCGCCATCGTGCGTGTCGGCGGCGGCGCGGCCGCGCCGCGCGGATGAGGTCGTGCGCTCGTCCATCGTGTTCTCCGTGGTGGGGTGGCGTGCGACTTCCCTGACGATCTGCGACGCCGGCTTGTCCTCGCGCAGCGCCACGAACGCGGCTTGTCGCACGATGCCGTCGCCGGTCCATTCCGCGAATTCGCATTCGGCGACGAGCGTCGGCTCGACCCAGTGGACGCGCGTGCGCGACCACCCTTGCGGCGGCGGATCGAACGGCGGCGACGCGCGTTCGCGCTCGCGCAGCAGCGGCGCGAGCTTGTCGAGCATCCGCGTGTCGAAGCCGGTACCGACACGGCCGACGTAGCGCAGCGGCGCCGCGCCGCGCGTGCGCTTGCCGTTCGGCGCCGGTTCGTGCACGCCGAGCAGCAGCGCGCCGAAGCCGTGGCGGCTGCCGGTCGGCTCCGTATAGCCGCCGATCACGAACTCCTGCCGGCGCCGGCATTTGAGCTTGATCCAGGCCGGGGAGCGTCCCGCGCGGTAGCGTGCGTCCGCGCGCTTGCCGATCAGCCCTTCGAGGCCCGTGTCGCACGCGTTCGCGATCAGTCCGGCCGCATCGCTGCCGAGATCCGGCGAAAACCGCAGGCGCGCCGGATCGGCGTCGTCGAACAGCGGTTCGAGTTGCGCGCGGCGTGCGGTCAGCGGCGCATCGCGCAGGTCATAGCCGTTCAGGTAGGGCAGATCGAACACGAACAGCGTGACCGCATCCGACTGCCCGGAACCGAGCGCGTTCTGCAGCCGCTGGAAATCGGGCAGCCCGTTCTCGCCGAGCACGACCGCTTCGCCGTCGAGCCATGCATCGTCGACGTCGAGCGCCGCGAGCGCATCGCGCAGCGCGCGCAGCTTCGGCGTCCAGTCGCGGCCCTCGCGCGTCATCAGCGTCACGTGCCGCCGCGCGCCCTTGCCCGCGATGCGCGCGAGCATCCGGTAGCCGTCGAACTTCAGTTCGTAGCGCCAGTCGCCGTGCGTGGGCGGCGCATCGACGAGCGTCGCGAGCTGCGGCGCGACGCGCTCCGGCAATGGCGCGCGCACCGCGCCTTCGACGCGCGACAGCGCGGGCGGCCGTTTCGCTTTCGTCGCGCGGGTGCGCGGCGCGTCGGTGTCGGCGTGCGCCTCGGCGTCGGCCTCCTTGCCGGCCGCTTTCTCACCGCGCCGGCGCGCCCGCGCATGCCCGTTCGCCGCGCGCCCGTTCGCCGCGCGCCCGCGCGCCGCGCCGTCGTGCACGCTGCCGGGCTGCTGCGCGACGACGTCGTACGCATCGGCGCTGCGCGCGTCGTCGTCGCGCTCCTTGATCAGCAGCCACTGCTCCTGCCGCCCTTCCTGGCGGCCGCTGCGCACGAGCGCCCAGCCGCCGTGCAGCTTCTCGCCGTCGAGCCGGAATTTCAGCTTGCCTGCGCGATAGCCTTCGCGCGCCTTCGCGAGCCCGCCCTCCGGCGCCCACGTGCCCTCGTCCCAGACGATCACCGAGCCCGCGCCGTAATGGCCGGCCGGAATCTCGCCTTCGAACGACGCGTATTCGAGCGGATGATCCTCGACGTGCACCGCGAGCCGCTTGACCGACGGATCGAAACTCGGCCCTTTCGGCACGGCCCACGACTTCAGCGTGCCGTCGAGTTCGAGCCGGAAATCGTAATGCAGGCGCCGCGCGTGATGCTCCTGGATCACGTAGCGCAGCGGATGCCGGCCGCGCTCGGCCGGCTGCGCGTCGGCCGGCGCGCGGCGGCGGCGCGTGCCTTCGGGTTCGGGCGTCGCGTCGAAATGACGCTTGCGGCGATACGGATCGAGCTTGCCGGCCATCGTGTCACCTTGCGTGTCGCGGCGTCATGCCGCGCGCTTCTTGCTGCGCGCGGCGGTCTTTTTCGCGGCGGCGCTGCCGTCGCCGCGCTTGTCGCCGGCCTTGGCCGCCGACGTGCGCTTCGCGGCCGTTTTCGTCGCCGTCTTGGCGCTCGTCTTCGCGGCGGTCTTCGCGCCGCGCTTCGCGGCCGGCTGACGACGGCTACGCGTGTGCGCGTCGGCGTCCTCGTCGTGTTCGTCCTCGTTCGCGGCCGCGCGGTCCGAACCGCGGCCGCCGCCGCGCAGGCTGCGCTTGAGCAGCTCGGTCAGATCCACGACGTTCGACGGCACGTGGCCGCGATCGGCCGGACGTTCCTCGATTTCCTCGATCCGCCCTTGGCGCACCTTGCGCTCGACGAGTTCGAGAATGTCGTCGCGGAACGTGTCGTGATACTGCTCGGGCGTCCATTCGCCGGACATGTCGTCGATCAGCTTCTTCGCCATCGCGAGCTCGCGCGCGCTCACGCCCGCGCGCTTCGCGTCCTCGACCGGCGTCGACAGCTCGTCGAGCCCGCGCAGTTCGTCCTGCCAGCGCAGCGTGTCGAGCGCGAGCAGCGGGCCGACCGGAATCAGCGCGCCGAGATGCTGCTTGTCGCGCATCACGACCAGCGCGATGCCGATCTTGCCGCTGTCCTTCAGCGCGTCGCGCAGCAGCGCATAGACCTTTTCGCCCTTGCGGTCGGGCACCAGGTAGTACGGCGTGTCGAGATAGAGGAACGACACGGCCTCCTGATCGACGAACGTCAGGATGTCGACCGTCTGCGTCGATTCGGGGTTGGCCGCGCGGATCTCCTCGTCGGTCAGCACGACGTAGCGCTCTTTCTCGTACTCGTAGCCGCGCACGATGTCGTCGCGCGACACCTCCTTGCCGGTACGCTTGTTGATCTGCCGATAGCCGACCGGGTCCATCGAGCGCTTGTCGAGCAGCCGGAACGACGGTTTCACGGTGCGCGTGGCCGGAAACAGCTGCACGGGCACGTGCACGAGCCCGAAGCTGATCGCGCCTTTCCAGATCATCCGTGCTGCCATGCCTTTCCTCCTTGCGGGCAGCCGCGCACGCGCACGGCGTGCGGGGGCGCGCGCGGCGTGCGCGGCCTGCGGGTACAGCCGTGGCCGCACACCGCGCCGCGCGGGCATGCGGCACGCCGTGCGGCGGCCACACGCGACACGCGTCACTGCGCGCGAGCGCGCATGGCGCGGGCCGTGACGAGCGTCACGGCCCGCGCGACGCGTCGCCGATGTCGGCGGCGCTCACGTCGAGCGCCGCACTGCATTCGATCGCCGCATCTTCGACGCGCGGCTTGTTCTCGTCGATCGCGCGCCGCGCGAGATCGCACAGATAGGTGCGCACGCGCAGCCGCTCGGCGGTGTCGAGCGCGGCGTAGCGGGCGATCACGTCGGGTTCGAACCGCAGATCGACCGCACACCGCCACTCGCGCGCGCTGGCCTCGACCGGCGCGCGCACCCACGACACCTGGATCGTCAACCGTCCCGACGCGTCGTCCGCGTGGACGACCACGGTCGACTGCGACGGAAAGCCGTTCGCCAGCGCATGCTCGATTTCGGCGATGCGCTGCGAACGGTCCGACGCTGCCGTCATCGGCGTACGACGCCCAGCAGCAGCGTGACCAGGAAGATCACGACGAAGATGTAGAACAGGATCTTCGCGATCTCGGCCGCGCCGGCAGCGATGCCGCCAAAGCCGAAGACAGCTGCAATGATCGCGATGACGAAGAAGATGAGTGCGTATCGAAGCATGGATTCCTCCTGGGGAACAGCGACCGTCGACGCCCATCGTCGTCGATCAAGAATCGTGCTTGTGCCTGGGTTTGCCGTGGGTCGGCGTCGAGGCCATTTTCTCGAGCTCTTTCTCGCTCATCGATTTGGCCATCGACTTCGACGGCGGTTTCAGGTCCTGCATTTTGGTGCGGCCGCGCTTGGCCGACAGGGCCGCCCCTGCCGCGCGCTGCTGGGCCTGGGATTTCGCTGGCATGGTTCGCTCCCTCGGTTTGCGCGCGCCGCGCTGCGGCGCGCGATCGGTTCGGCCGCACGCGTCGTCATGCGGCGTCGCGGCGGCGCAGCTCGGCCGGCGGAATCTTCATCGCCTGCCGATACTTGGTCACCGTACGGCGCGCAAGAAGGATGCCGCGGCCCGCGAGGTTCTGCGTCAGCGCGACGTCCGACAGCGGATCGGTGTGCCGTTCCGCGGCGATCATGTCGCGGATCAGCACCTTCGCGGCCGATGCCGAGCAGACGCCGCGCCCCGCCGCCTCCAGCTTGCGCGGGAAGAAATGCTTGAACTCGAACGTGCCGTGCGGCGTCGCCATGTACTTGTTGCCGGTCGCGCGCGACACGGTCGATTCGTGCAGGTCGAGCTCCTCCGCGATGTCGCGCAGCACGAGCGGCTTCATCGCGATCTCGCCGTAGCGGAAGAAGTCGCGCTGCCGCGCGACGATGCATTCGCCGACGCGCTGGATCGTGTCGAAGCGCTTCTGCACGTTGCGGATCAGCCAGCGCGCTTCCTGCAGCTGCTGGCCGAGCGGCGAGTCGCGCTCGCCGCTCGACTGCGCGAACAGCGTCGCATAGCGCTCGTGCAGCCGCGCACGCGGCAGCACGGCCGGATTGATCGTCACGACCCACTCGTCGCGCACCTGGCGCACGATCACGTCGGGCACCACGTAATCGCCGCGCGTGCTGCCGTAGTGGTTGCCGGGACGCGGGTCGAGCCCGCGCACGAGCGCGCACGCGGCCTGCAGCGTCTGCTGGTTGCAGCCGATGCGCCGCTGGATCTCGGCGGTCTCGCGGCGGGCGAGGCGTTCGAGATGTTCGCGCGCGATCGCCTTCGCTTCGGGCAGCGCCGGCGTGCCGGCCGGAATCGCGTCGAGCTGCAGCAGCAGGCACTCCGACAGCGAACGCGCGGCGATGCCGGGCCGGTCGAGCATCTGCACGAGCCGCAGCGCGACGGACAGATCGCGCTCCGATAGCAAGAGCGCGGGATCGGCCGCGCCGAGCAGGTCGCCGAGCTCCTGACGCAGGTAGCCGTCGTCGTCGAGCGCGTCGATCACGAGGCGCGCCGCTTCGCGATCGCGCCGGTTCAGCGGATAGAGCCGCAGCGCCTCGTGCAGATGCTGATGCAGCGACGGCTCGGCGGCCATCCATTCGCCGGGCGACAGATCGCCGCCGTCTTCACCCTGACGGCTGCCGCCGCGCGGCGCCGGCGCGGCCGTATACGACAGCTCGCCGTCGACCGGGCGCACGTCGTCGCGCTCGGGTGCGGCCTCCGGTGCCGCAGCTTCGGCCGCCGGATCCGGCGCGGCGGCCTCGTCGTCGCCCTGGCCGTCTTCGAGGAAAGGGTTCGTGTCGAGCGCCTGCCGCAATTCCTGCTGGAATTCGAGCGAAGACAACTGCAGCAGGCGCAGCGACTGCTGGAGCCTTGGCGTAAGTGCCAGATGCTGTCGCATCTGGAGCGCAAGCGTGACGGACATCTGCGGTCCTCCTGAATGGGTTCGCGAAAATTCGTATGCCGGACTTATGCAGCTTCCATGCCAGTCCCGCAGACGCCCACCGGACGGGACTTTGGCGCCTACGCGCCCTATTTTTCGCCCCTTCCGCACCCGCTTTTTTACAAGCGGGCGGCAAGTTTGGAGGCGCAATTCGCGTGCGCGCCGCCGCGCTAGCGTTTCGCGTCGATCCGGTCGACGGCCGAGCGGTCGAGAAACGCGGTCGTCACGTCGGGCAGCTCACGCAGCAGCCACGCGGCCATGTCGCGCTCCTGCTGCAGCAGGCGCTCGCAGCACGCGTGGATCTCGGCCTCGCCGGCCGCCCGCGCGGCCGCGATCAACGCCGTATAGGCGGCGATCTCGACCTGCGCGAACGCGTACGCGGCCATCGTCGCCTTCACCACTTCGTCGCCCGACAGCATCGCGGTCGCCACCTGCCCGTACGCGCCGATGCGCGCGCCGAGATCCTTGATCGCGGACGGCGTCGTGCCGAGCCGCTGCAGGCACGCTTCGACGAGCGCCTGCTGGCCGAGCGTGTCGTCCCGATGCCGTCGCAGCCGGTCCTGCAGCAGCGGGTAGTGGCCGACACGACGCGCCTGCGCGTCGAGCAACGCTTGCGCGTGATGCTCCATCGCATACGCGTCGCGCAGCCAGTCCTCGAGGTGGGCGTGCGGCGTCGCCATCCGTTGCTCCGTCGCGCCGATCAGTACTGCATCGGCGGCGGCGTGCCGGGCGCCGGGCGCGTGTTGGTCGGCGCGCCGCCGACGTTCGGATCGGGCACGCCGGTCGGCGTGCCGGTCGAGCGCTGCGGCATCGTGTTGCCCGGCGACGGACGCGTGTCGTAGCGCGTGTTCGCGTCCGGCATCGTCTCGGTCGGCGGCGACGCGTTGCCGCCCTGATGGGGCGGCGGCGGCGCGCCCGTCGTGCGGACCGTGTCGGGTTGCGTGCAGGCGCTCATCGCGCATGCGGCGGCGGCCGCGCAGACGGCGAGCGAGAGCGAATGGATCGATTTCATCGAGACCTCCATGCAAGGGGGGCCGGCGTGCGTCGCGCGCACGCTCAGAGCCGGTTGAAATGAAAGTCGGCCGCGTACGCGGTCGGCCCGCGCCGCGCCATCATCGCGTCGAACTCGGCGGCCATCCGCGCGAGCGCGCCGCGCTGCCGCGCGACGTCGGCCTGCTCGAGCGCCGCGAACGCGTCCGCGTCGAAGGTGACGGTCAGCGACGCCGGATGCCCGTCGACGCGAAAGCCGATATGGAGCGCGCCGGCCGGCTGCTCCTCGACGTGGAACGGCATCGCGCGCGCTTCGAAATGACGGCCGAGCGTCTCGGCGATGTCGCGCAACATGCCCTGCTTCACCAGGATGCTCATCGCGTGCGCTCCTGCCGCGCGGGCGGCGTGGCGGCGTGCGCAGGCGGCACGGGCGCCGGCGGCTCGCGTTCCGGCGGCCGGTGTTCGGGGGGATCGCCTTCGGGGTCGTGGTACGGCTGCGGCACGTCGGGCGGCAGTTCCGGCGCGGGCGGCGGCACCGGCTCGGGCTCGGTATCGGGCATCGGCGGATCGGGCCGATGCAGCGAATGTGCAAGGTCCTCGTTCATGGGCGCTCCGTGACGGTCGTGTCGCGAACGATGTCGCTCGCGGTGGCGTCGCCGTGCGGGGCCGCAAGCCGCGTTCCGTCCGGTGTGCGGCCTGCGCCGCGCGAGCGGCCCGCGTCCGTGCGAGGCGCTGCGCGCCACCGTGACTTCGCTACACCGCGCGCTGCAAATCTTTCATGCGGGCGATGCACGCGGCGATTGCGGGCGGACGCGACGAGACGCATGTGCAAGCGCGCGCGACGCGACGGCGCGGCAAGCGCGCACGGCATGCGCGTACCACGCCGCACATCGCATCCCGTGCATGCGCGCCGCGACGCGCATGACGCGCATGACGCGCATGACGCGCATGACGCGCAATACGCGAGTCGCGCGATACGTGCAGCCGATCTGTACCGCGTGCGACGAGCGAAGGCCATCGCTACGTGTCGTACGCGGCCATCACGAGCCATAGATTGCGGCCCTCGTCTTCCACGCGCGCGGCAAGCGCGTACGAATCGCCCGGCTCGCACGCGCGCTGCAGCGCGAAGCGCGCGGGCTCGGTCGCGCCGAACGTCTCGTCGCCGAGCGGCCGCACGTCGGCCTTGCCTTCGAACATGCGGCGCTCGGGCCGGTAGATCAGCGGCTCCTGCTTCCACGCGGTGAAGTGGTGCTTCACCGAATCGAATCCGCCGCCGCATACGTTGACCTCGTAGCGCACGCGCGGCTGTCGTTTGATCGGAATCATCGTCGTGCCTCCCGCTCGACTGTCGCGCCGGCGCGCTCGTGCGGCGCCGGCGCAGTTACGTCCTGCGCGGCAAGCCGCGTGCCGCGCGACCACTACGGGAACGCGCATTGCGCGAATTCGTACGTCATCGACACGGAGACTTGCCATGAACGATACGACCCGATCCGAAGAGCGCACGCCGTCGTCCGGGCAGCAGACGGACCCGACGCCGCCGCTGAAGGATCGCGACAGCGCGCGCACGCGCCATTCGGAGCGCCACATCGACAAGTCGCTCGAAGACACGTTTCCCGCGAGCGACGCGCCGTCGACGGGCGGCGTCACGCGGATCGAGCCCGACACGCCGCCCGGCACGCACGACGACGGGCCGTGGCAGGAAAAGCGCGAGCAGGACGAAGGCGGACGCTGAGCGGCACGCCCGTTGCGAGAACGACGGGCCGAACCCGAAGGAGGAAGGACTACATGCATCGCGTCAACGAAATCATGTCGCAGGACGTCGTGCGCATCGCGCCGACCGACTCGATTCGCCACGCCGCGGAACTGATGGCGCGCTACGACGTCGGCGCGCTGCCCGTGTGCGACAACAACCGGCTGGTCGGGATGGTCACCGACCGCGATCTCGCGGTGCGCGCGGTATCGGCCGGCAAGCCGCCCGACACGCGCGTCCACGAAGTGGCGTCCGGGCCGATCGAATGGTGTTTCGACGACGATTCGCTCGACGAGATCCAGCACTACATGGCGGATGCGCAGTTGCGCCGTCTGCCGGTCGTCGATCACGACAAGCGGCTCGTCGGGATGCTCTCGCTCGCCGACATCGCGACGCGCACGGCCGGCCCGTCGCGCGACGCGCTCGCGAACACGCTGGAAGGCGTGTCGCAGCCGAAGCAGGCGTGACGGACACGGTGTCCGTTCGCGTCATTACCCCGAACGCGCGGCCCGCGCCCGATGCGGCCGGCCGCGCCCACGCAGCAGGAGGACAATCATGCAGACTCCCGATCAAGGACAGACCCGCATCGTCGGCAAGGGGGCCGCGACGGCAGACGGCCCCGGTCCCGACGTGATGGCAGCCGATACGCTCGAAGGCAACAAGGTCTACACGACCGACGGGGACGATGTCGGCAAGATCAAGGACATCATGCTGGACGTGCGCTCGGGCCGCGTCGCGTACGCGGTGCTGTCGAGCGGCGGCCTGCTCGGCATCGGCGACAAGCTGCTCGCGATTCCGTGGAGCGCGCTGACGCTCGACACGGAACGCAAGTGCTTCCTGTTGTCGGTATCGTCCGAGCGGATCCGCAATGCGCCGGGCTTCGACAAGGATCACTGGCCGGCGATGGCCGACCCGCAATGGGCGGGGCCGCTGCACGAGTATTACGGCAGCACGCCGTACTGGAGCGCGGGCGACGAGCTCGGCCTCACCGATCCGACCGAAGACCTGAACGATCCGCGCGCGCGCGACGGCCGCCTGTAATCGCGACGTGTCGCCGGCGACGGCGACGCGGTCCGCACCCCGCCTCCGGCGGGGTTTTTTTATGCGCGGGCCTTTATATGCGCCGCGCGCCGTCACGCGTTTTTACAACCCGCGTGTAACGGCGCCGTCCGCGCCGTCGAGCCCGTCCGCGCGTTCGGCGCCGTCCAGGCGCCCCGCACCGTCCACGCGTTCGGCGCCGTCCAGGCGTTGCGCGGCGCGCGCACCGCATGCGGCTTCCAGGTAACGCAGCAGCGGATGCGGCGTCAGCGGCTTCGCGCAATGCGCGTCGAAGCCCGCTTCGCGCGCGCGCTCGCGATCGACCGGCGACGCGAACGCGCTGCACGCGACGAGCAGCATGTCGGCCGTGCGCGGGTCGCCGCGCAGCCGCCGCGCGAGCTGCAGCCCGTCGAGCCTCGGCATCGCGACGTCGAGCACGATCGCGAACGGCTGCCAGTCGCGCGCGACGTCGCACACCGCGAACGGATCGTCGACGACGCGGCATTCGAAGCCGCGTGCGTCGAGCAGCAGTTGCAGCGCATCGGCCGCGTCGCGATAGTCGTCGACGACCAGCACGCGGCGCGGGCGGCGCGGCACGCTGTCGGGCGAGCGCCACAGCAGCACGTCGTCGGCGGCCGGATCGTCGCCGGGGGCAATAGGCATGGCTTTTCTCCTGTGATCGAATGCCGGATGCCGGCGGCCACGCAAGGCGCGCGCCCATATTGACCGGCGGTGGCATGCGGGTTGCTGTGTGCTGTCGTATTCATCGAAAACGGGAGCCGTCGATGCCAGCGATCGAGTCTTTGTCGTCGGCCGGCACGCGATGCGCGCACGCGCGCCGCGCGCCGGCATGCGGAGCGCGGGCGCGATGACGCGCGCAGCGTCCGCATCCGGCGCCGACGACACGCCGGACGATCAGCGCCCCGCGACGCTCGACGCATGCCGGCGCTGCGGGCTGTGGGAACACGCGACGCAGCCGGTGCCGGGCACCGGCCCGCGGCACGCGTCGATCGTGCTGGTGGGCGAGCAGCCGGGCGATCAGGAGGACCGCACGGGCGTGCCGTTCGTCGGCGCCGCCGGCCACGTGCTCGACCGCGCGCTCGACGCGGCCGGCATCGATCGCCGCTCGGTCTATCTGACCAACGCCGTCAAGCACTTCAAATGGGAACCGCGCGGCAAGCGGCGTCTGCACAAGACGCCCGCGCAGCGCGAGATCACCGCGTGCCGCTACTGGCTCGATCGCGAACTCGAGAGCGTGCACCCGCGCGTGATCGTCGCGCTCGGCGGCACCGCGCTGCGCGCCGTGCTGCAGGACAACGACGCGACGCTGCAGCGCACGCCGACGCCCACGCGCACCGCGCAGGGCTACCTCGTCGTCGCGACCTACCATCCGTCGTACGTGCTGCGCACGCGCGGCGCCGATTCGCGCGAGCACGCGTACCAGACGCTCGTCGATGCGCTGCGCACCGCGTCGAAGCTCGCGCGCGACGACGGCACGCCGAAGGCGGGCCGCGGAGACACCGAATGAGCGACGCGCCGCCCGCCGACGACACCGCCAAGCCCGCCCCGCTGCCGTGGTACCGCCGGCTCGGCCCGGGGCTGCTGGCCGGCGCGTCCGACGCCGACCCGAGCAACGTCGCGGTCTACGCGCAGGCCGGCAGCCAGGTCGGCTTCAACATGCTGTGGATGATCGTCGTCACGCTGCCGATGATGGTCGCCGTGCAGATCGCCTCCGCGTGCATCGGCCGCAGCAATCGCGAAGGGCTGATCGCCGGCATCCGTCAGCACTATTCGGCGCGCGCCGCCAAGGCGCTGATCGCGCTCGTCGTGATCGTCAACGTCGTGAACGTCGGCGCCGACCTCGCGGCGATGGGCGACGCGACCGCGCTCGTCGTCGGCGGCCGCAGCTACTGGTTCGCGCCCGTCTACGGCATCGTCTCGCTCGCGCTGCAGGTGACGATGTCGTACGAGCGCTACGCGCGCTGGCTGAAGTGGCTCACGTTCGCGCTGCTCGCGTACGTGGTCGAGCTCGCGTTCGTGCACGTCGACTGGCCGCACGCGCTGCATGCGCTCGTGCTGCCGCAGATCGCGTTCTCGCACGCCTACGCGACGACCGCCGTCGCGGTGCTCGGCACGACGCTGAGCCCGTATCTGTTCGTCTGGCAGGCCGCCCTGGAAGTCGAGGAAGCGCAGGCGGCGCAGCGCAACGGCGCGAGCGCGCGCGACACCGCACTCTGCGACCGGCAGGCGCAGCGGATCCGCGTCGATACGTGGGCCGGGATGGTCGTGACCAACGCGGTGTCGTTCTGCATCATGGTCGTGGGCGCGGCCGTGTTCTATGCGCGCGGCGAGCACGACATCGCGAGCACCGCACAGGCCGCCGAGGCGCTGCGGCCGATCGCGGGCGAAGCCGCGTTTCTCGTGTTCGCGTTCGGCATCGTCGGCTGCGGCCTGCTCGCGATTCCCGCGTTCGCCGGCAGCGCGGCATACGGCTGCGCGGAAGCCTGGCGCTTCCGCGAAGGGCTGAACGAGCCGGTGCGGCGCGCGCCCGCGTTCTATACGGTGCTCACGCTCTGCGTCGTCGTCGGCATCGCGATCTGCTTCAGCCCGATCGATCCGATCCGCGCGCTGTACTGGAGCGCGGTGCTCAACGGCGTCGCCGCGGTGCCGATGCTCGTGATGGTGATGCTGCTGTCCGCGCGGCGCGGCGTCGACGGGCGGCCGGGCACCGGCATCGTGTCGAAATGCTTCGGCTGGCTCGCGGTCGCGCTGATGGCGGTCGCGGTCGTCACGATGGTCGTCGACATGGTGGCGTAGTCGCGAACGGCGGGAAAGGCGGGATAAGCGGGACCGCCGCCGCGCGCGATGCGGTCAGCCGCCCGGCTGCATCACCGCCTTGATGCAGCCGTCGCTGCGCGTGCGGCTCAGTTCGTAGAGCGCGGGCCCGTCCTCGAGCCGCGCACGGTGCGTGACGACGAACGACGGATCGATCCGACCGTCCGCGAGGCGTCCGAGCAGCTCGTCGCTCCAGCGCGGCACGTGCGTCTGCGCCGCGCGCAGCGTCAGTCCCTTGTTCACGATCGCGCCGACCGGCACGTCGTCGACGAGGCCGCCGTACAGCCCCGCGATCGACACGATGCCGCCGGGCCGGCACGCATAGATCGCTTCGCGCAGCACGTGCGGCGGGTCGACGCCGGGTGCCGACGTTTCCTTGAAGCGGTCGAGCGGCGCATCGACGGCGTCGATCGCGTGCGCGTGGAGCCCGACCGCGTCGATGCACTTGTCGGGCCCTTTGCCGCGCGTGTGTTTCGCCAGCGTGTCGGCGACGCTGAGCTTCGTGAAATCGAGCGGCGTCGCGCCGAGCGTGCGCGCGCATTCGAGCCGCGCGGGCACGCAGTCGATCGCGATCACCTCGCGCGCGCCGAGCAGCCGCGCGGCCAGTGCGGCGAACAGGCCGACTGCGCCCGCGCCCCACACCGCGACGACGTCGTTCGGCTGGATCGCGCACTGCGCGGCCGCCTGCCAGCCGGCCGGCAGCGTGTCGCCGAGCGGCAGCGCGCGTTCGTCGTCCAGCTCGTCGGGCAGGCGGATCGGCGCGACGTCGGCGAACGGCACGCGCACGTATTCGGCGTGGCCGCCCGCATAGCTGCCGGCGAGATGGCCGCCGCCCAGCAGGCCGCCGGTGCCCTGCCCGTACACGCGCTCGACGAACGCGCGATTCGGGTTCGACGCCTCGCACACCGAGTAGTTGCCGCGCCGGCACTGCTCGCATTCGCCACAGGCGACGACGAACGGCACGACGACGCGATCGCCGACGTGCAGACGACGGTTCTCGCGTCCGACCTCGACCACTTCGCCGACGAATTCGCGGCCGAGAATCGCGCCGTCCTTCAGCCCCGGCATCGCCGCGTCGTACAGATGCAGATCGGCGCCGCCGATCGCGCAGCGCCGCACCTTGACGATCGCGTCGCGCGGGTGCTCGATCGCCGGATCGGGCACCCGCTCGTAGCGCACGGTGCGCTTGCCGTGCCAGCACAAGGCCATCATCGGCGTTCTCCCCGCGGCCGGCGACGCGTTACATCATCTTGCCGCGCGAGCGCTCGGCGCGCGCCGCGTCGGCGGCCGACTCGACCTTTTTCACTTCTTCCGGCGGCGGCAGCACGGCCTTGAAGCCCATCGACTGGATCCACATCTCGCGGGCCCAGCCGCGCGTGTGGTACAGGTGATGGTCTTCGTCGGCCTCGACCTCGTCATGCGCGGCCTTCAGCACCTTCGCCGCTTCGCTGTCGGGCAGCTGGTCCGCCGCATAGCCGATCAGCTCCCAGTTCAGGTGGTCCTTCGTTTCGGCGAGCACCACGCACTCGGCCGCGACGACCTGCGCGACGGCCGGGTCCGCCTGCTGCCGCGCCTGCTCGATGACCTGGACCAGCGATTCGCCGGTGGCCGCCACCGCCGCGCGGCCGGGCGACTGCGCGTCGGGATCGAGGCCGAGGGTCTTGAACACGTCGCGCAGCACCTCCTGGTGATGCAGCGTTTCGCGATGGTACTTCTCCCACTCCTTGTGCAGGTCCTCGTCGGTCGCGCACTGCAGCGCGGCCTCGTAGATCTTCGCGCCGCCAAGCTCGGTCTCGTACGCCTGGCAGAGCAGTTCGAGGATGCCTTCGTGCTTCGATTGCCGTTGGGCCATGACTGCCTCCGAAAAATCGGGCCGCACGCGCGGCCCACAGGTTGAACCGGGCGCGCGTTACTGCGCGCCCACCTTGCGCTGCAGCGCCTCCGCCATGCTCAGGTGATGCTTGAGCGTCGGCAGCGTCGATTTGGCGAACGCACGCAGATCGGCATCCTTGCCGTCGCGCGCCTCGCTCTCGAACAGCGCGATCGTCTTGCGGTGTGCATCGGGGCCCGCGGCCGCGACGTACGCGACGTCGAAGTCGTGGCCCTGCTTGCCGCGCAGCGCCTCGACGTCCGGGTCGGCGATCTGCTCGGCCTGCGGCTTGATGCCCTTGCGCGCGGCGAGCTTGGTCAGCTGCGCGTTCGCCTTGCCGTGGTCGGCGACCATCCGCTTCGCGAACGTGCGCACGTCGGCCGACTTCGCCTGCTTCAGCGCGAGCTGGCTCGCCTGCACTTCGGTCTTGCCGCCGAGCGCCGCCTTGTCGACGAACTCGGCGTCGGTGCCCTGCGGCGACTTCGCGATGCCGCTGTCGGCAGCGGCCGCGCCCGACGACGGGTTCACGACGCCGCCCGGCACGTGCGAATTCGATGCCGGCGGCTCGCTCGGCATCTGTGCGTGCGCGGCCGTCGACAGACCGAGCACGCCCGCGGCGGCGAGTGCCGCGATCGTCCAGTTGTGGGTTCTCATTCGGTTCCTCCTTGCGTGAGGCGGCGTCAGCCGCCGACGATCGAGCCGCCGTTCGGGTGCAGCGTCTGCCCCGTCATGTAGCTCGCGCCTTCGGATGCGAGCAGCACGTAACAGCCGATCAGTTCGTCCGGCTGCCCCGGCCGCTTCAGCGGCACGTTCGAGCCGAATTTCGCGACCTGCTCGGCCGTGAATGTGGACGGAATCAGCGGCGTCCAGATCGGCCCCGGCGCGACCGCGTTCACGCGGATGTCGCGCTCGGCGAGCTCGATCGACAGCGAGCGCGTAAACGCGACGATCGCGCCCTTCGTCGCCGAATAGTCGGGCAGCTTCGGGCTGCCGTGATAGGCCGTCACCGATGCGGTGTTGACGATGCGCGCGCCGGGCTGCATGTGCTTGAGCGCGGCCTGCGTGCAGAAGAACATGCCGTACACGTTGGTGCGGAACGTGCGTTCGAGCTGTTCTTCGCTGACTTCCTCGAGGCTCGGCTGCGGATGCTGTTCGCCCGCGTTGTTGACGAGCACATCGAGCCGGCCGAGCCGCTCGACCGTGCGCGCCACCGCGTCGAATGCCTGCCGCCGGTCGCCGACGTCGCAGGCGATCGCTTCGCAGCGCCGCCCGGCCTGCTCGATCAGCCGCTTCGTATGCGCGGCATCGTCGGACTCCTTCAGGTAGACGATCGCGACGTCCGCCCCTTCCTTCGCGAAACCGATTGCCACCGCGCGCCCGATCCCGCTGTCGCCGCCGGTGACGAGCGCGACCTTGCCCGCGAGCTTGCCGCTGCCGACGTAATCGGCGGCTTCGTCCCGCGGCTTCGGATTCATCTCGCGCTCGGTGCCCGGTTGCTGCGTCTGCTTCTGCGGCGGCGGCGTCTGTGCCGTGGTCATGGGGTTCCTCCTTCAACGACGGTGTGCGCAGCGCGACGCAAGCGCCGTGCCGTGCGCCGCGCGCCCGCGCGGCGCCGACGGCGCGGCCTCGCGCGCGCGGCATTGCAAAATGCGTGCAGAAAATACGCGGCTCAACGCGGTCCCGCGGCGCCGGCCTCGTCGGGACGGCGCACCGGATCGAAATCGCGCCACTCGCCGTTCTGCCAGTCGCCTTCGACGCGCTCGATCGACGTCGCGCCGGTCGCGCGCAGCACGTCTTCGGCGGTCGTCGCGCTGCCCGGCGTCACGCGCGCGGCGAGGATCACGCCCGATTCGGTCTTCGCGAGCGTGCCGCGCCCTTCGGCCTGCTGCCCGCGCATCCGGCCGAGCGCGCCGCCGAACGCGCCGAGATACGCGCCCGCGAGCGCGCCCGCGACCGGCACGAACCAGTAGCGCAAGCCGATCGCATAGACGATCAACCCGACGACGAGCCCGATCGCGAGCCCGCGCATCACGCCGACGACCGCGCCGCGGCCGCCGGGCTTCGCGGCCGTATCGGCGTATACGTCGCCGCCGACCGGAAAGCGCGCATGCTGCCCGTCCGGATTCAGGAAGAAGATCGACACGTCGTCCGGGCCGAATGCGCGCTCGTAAAGGCGGCGCGCGCCGCCTTCCGCTTCCTCGAAGGTCGTGAACCGACCTGCGACGATCATCGCCATTGCTCTGCTCCTCGTGACGGTGCACCGCGCGCGCGGCCGGCGCGCGGCGGCGCGGCGCTTACATCAGCCGGCCCAGTTCCTTCGAGACCGACGCCGGCGTTTCGTACTCGCGATCGGGGATTTGCTTGAGCATCTCCAGCACGTCCGGATCCGCGTGCGAGCGCTCCGCGCACTCGACGACGTCCGACTTGCTCGCCGGATAGTCGAGCCCCTTCAGCGCCTTCTGCACGTCGATCGGGCTCGGCGGCTTGCCGTGCCCGGTCTGGTGCCCGCCCTTGTCGTGATCCTGCTGCGTGCGCTCGCCTTCGTGCGCGCGCGAGTGGCTGTGCTCGTGACCCGTATGTTGTCGGGATGTCATTGCGATGCCTCCTTCGAAAAGTGAAACGAAATCACGCCGCGGCGCGGCGCGACCGCGCGACGGCCGCGAACAGCAGCGCGGCCGCGGTCAGCGCAACGGCGCTCGCGACCTTCGGACGCTGCACGACCGTGTTGTACGCGCACGAGCGCAGCACCGGCCCTTCCATGCCTTCGCGCTCGTGCAGCGCATGACGCGACTCGTAGAGCGCGTTGTCGTCGCGCGGCCGCGCCGGCCGCACCGTGCGCTGGCCGCGCGAGAACAGCGTCGCCGCGAGCCGGTCGAACAGCCGCGGCGCGTGATACGCGCTCGCCGACGTCAGCTTTGCGGCACCGCCGACGAACAGCGTGCGGCGCGGATGCGCGGCCGCGAACAGGATCGCGTCGGCGACGAGTTCGGGGTCGTAGATCGGCGGCGGCAGCTTCGGCTCGACGTTCATGTAGTTCTTCGCGTGCATCACGAACATCGTGTCCATCGCGGCCGGCTTGATCAGCGTCACGGACACCGGCAGCCGGTCCGACTCCAGTTCGAGCCGCAGCGAATCGGTAAACCCCTTCACCGCGTGCTTCGACGCGACGTACGCGCTCTGCAGCGGCAGCGGCGCGTCGGACGCCTCGCTGCCCATGTTGATGATCGCGCCGCCGCGCAGGTCGTTCTGGCGACGGAAATGGTCGGCCGCCACGAGCGAGCCATGCACGACACCCCAGTAGTTCGTGTCGAACAGGCGCCGCTGATCCTCGAGCGGCACCGTCGCCGCGGTGCCGAAAATCGACACGCCCGCGTTGTTGACCCAGGTATCGAAGCCGCCGTACGTCTCGACCGCCTGCGCGGCCGCGCGCTGCAGATCCTCGATGTTCGCGACGTCGCCGGCGACCGGCACCGCGAGACCGCCGTGCTGGCGGATTTCTTCGCAGAGCGTGTTGAGCGCGTCCGCGTTGCGCGCGAACAGCACGAGCTTCGCGCCGCGCCGTGCCGCCTTGCGCGCCGTTACGAGGCCGATGCCGCTCGTCGCGCCGGTGATCACGATCGTCTGCTCGCCGACCGGTTTGAGCATGCAGTTCATCACTGGACTCCTTCGGCGGTGCCGTCAGTTATTTCGGCCGGATCGTCAGCTGGTCGCGCACGCTCTGCACGCCGTCGACCTTCTTGACCGCGTCGACGGCCATCGTGCGCTGCTGTTCGTCCGGCACGCTGCCGGTCAGCATCACGACGCCATGCCGCGTCTTCACGTGGATGTCGCCGCTCGTCAGGCCGCTCGTGCCGACCAGTTCGGCCTTCGCCTTCGTCGTGATCGTCGCGTCGCGGATTTTCGTGCCGGTCGACGAATGCGACGACGACGAAGACGAGGACGACGACGCGCTGTCGTCGCCGGCGGCGTACACGTTCGGCGCGGCGAGCGCGCAGGTGGCGGCGGCGACCGCGATCGCGAGACCGATGCGGCGCGTGCGACGACCGCGAAGTCGCGGAGAACGGGCTTGCAGCGAGTTGAGCTTCATCGTGACCTCCTTTTTGTCACGCCGGGCGAGCCGGCAGGTACGCCACGCCGGCGCAAGCGGCGTGCCGCACCGCCCACGCGCGCGTCACGTCCGGTCGAACCGCGTTCGGCGCCTGCACGCCGATGATCAGACGCCCTTTCATCCAACGCGTTGTAATTTTTGCGGCGCTCTCCCGTACGCGCGCGCGCGCGTAGCAGCGGGCATGACGATTGCCGGAGAAGCTTCGAGGGACGCACCGGCGCGGCCCCGATATCGGGAGCGACACCATGCAAAGAATCGCGTTGATCAGTGAACATGCGTCGCCGCTGGGGGTCATCGGCGGCGTCGATGCAGGCGGGCAGAACATCTATGTCGCAAACGTCGCGAAGCAGCTCGCCGAGCGCGGGCTCGACGTCGACGTGTATACGCGTTGCGACAATGCGCACCTGCCGGAAGTCGTACGGATCGGCACGCGGATGCGCGTGATCCACGTGCCGGCCGGCCCGCCGGTCGACGTGCCGAAGGAAAAGCTCCTGCCGTACATGGGCGCGTTCGCGGAGTACATGATCGCGCGCATGCGCCGCGAGCCCGATCCGGTCGACGTGATGCACGCAAACTTCTTCATGTCCGGCGAAGCGGCGCTGCGCGTGAAGAAGCGCCTTGGCATTCCGCTCGTGACGACGTTCCATGCGCTCGGCCGCGTGCGGCGTCTGCATCAGGGCGCGGCCGACGGCTTCCCCGATGCGCGCTTCGCGATCGAGGACACGCTCGCGCGCCGCTCGGACCGGCTGATCGCCGAATGCCCGCAGGACGCGCTCGATCTGACCACGCACTATCGCGCCGATGCATCGCGCATCGAGATCGTGCCGTGCGGATTCGACGCGCGCGAATTCCGGCCGGTGCCGCGCGCGGCCGCGCGTGCGCAGCTCGGCTGGCCCGAGGACGCGTTCGTCGTGCTGCAGCTCGGCCGCCTCGTGCCGCGCAAGGGAATCGACAACGTGATCGACGCGCTCGCGCGCATGCCGCGCGATCCGCAGCGGCCGACGCGGCTGTACGTGGTCGGCGGCAGCCAGGCGACGCCCGACCCGGCGAACGATCCGGAACTCGCGCGGCTCGTCGCGCTCGCGCACGACGTGGGCATCGCCGATCGCGTGACGTTCGTCGGCCGGCGCGACCGCGACGCGCTGCACCTCTACTACAGCGCCGCCGACGTGTTCGTGACGACGCCGTGGTACGAGCCGTTCGGCATCACGCCCGTCGAGGCGATGGCGTGCGCGACGCCCGTGATCGGCAGCGACGTCGGCGGCATCCGCACGACGGTCGAGGACGGCAAGACCGGTTATCTCGTGCCGCCACGCGATCCGGCCGCGCTCGCCGAGCGGCTCGTGCAGTTGCGCGCGCAACCGGATCGCTGCGCGGCGCTCGGCCGCGCGGGCTACGAACGCGCGCATCGCTTCTATACGTGGCGCGGCGTCGTCGACCGGCTCGTCGACGTCTATCGCGACGTCGCGCGCGAGCGTGCGGGCACGACGGCAGCCACGTCGCGCCGCACGCCGGTCGCGACGACACCGGCCGTGCTGGCCACCCGCAAGGAGAATGCGTGATGAAGGGCTACGATCGAAAACGCGTGCTCGTGACGGGCGGCGCCGGCTTTCTCGGTTCGCATCTCTGCGAGCGTCTGGTGACGGCCGGCCACGACGTGCTGTGCGTCGACAATTTCTACACCGGTGCGAAGGACAATATCGCGCACCTGCTCGACGCGCCGAATTTCGAGCTGATGCGTCACGACGTGACGTTCCCGCTCTACGTCGAAGTCGACGAAATCTACAACCTCGCGTGCCCCGCGTCGCCCGTGCACTACCAGCGCGACCCCGTGCAGACGACGAAGACGAGCGTGCACGGCGCGATCAACCTGCTCGGTCTCGCCAAGCGCGTGAAGGCGCGCATCCTGCAGGCGTCGACGAGCGAGGTGTACGGCGACCCCGACGTGCATCCGCAGGACGAACGCTATTGCGGCCGCGTGAATCCGATCGGCATCCGCGCGTGCTACGACGAAGGCAAGCGCTGCGCGGAAACGCTGTTCATGGACTATCACCGGCAGTACGGCGTCGACGTGCGGATCGCGCGGATCTTCAACACCTACGGGCCGCGCATGCATCCGGCCGACGGCCGCGTCGTGTCGAACTTCATCACGCAGGCGCTCGCGGGCGAACCGCTGACCGTCTACGGCGACGGCACGCAGACGCGCTCGTTCTGCTACGTCGACGACATGATCGACGCGCTCGTGCGGCTGATGGACGAGCCGGGCGACGCGTGCGAGCCCGTCAATCTCGGCAGCGACGACGAGATCGCGATGATCGACGTCGCGCGCGAAGTCGTGCGCGTGGTGGGCGCGACGGTGCCGATCGAGTTTCGTCCGCTGCCGGCCGACGATCCGCGCCAGCGCCGGCCGAATCTCGACGCGGCGCGCAAGCGGCTCGGCTGGCGCGCGACGACGCCGTTCGCGAGCGGGCTCGCGCATACCGCGCGCTATTTCATCCATCGGCAAGCCGCGCACCATGCGCCCGGCGATCTCGTGCGCAGCACGCAGATCGCGTCGCACATGCTCGCGCAGATCGGCACGCGCAACCGCGCGGCGCCGACGTCTTGAGCGCGGCGCACGCGTCGGCTCAGTCGTCGCGGCTCGTCACGCGCGCGATCTCGCGCGCGAGATCGCCGACGTCGACCGGCTTGCAGAGATAGCCGTCGAAGCCGGCCGCGCGCGCGCGCCGCTCGTCGGCGAGCCCCGCGTGCGCGGTCACCGCGACGACGCGCGGGTTGCACGCGTCGTCGCCTTCGGCCGCGCGCCGGCGGATCGCGTCGAGCAGCCAGAAGCCGTCGCCGTCCGACATCGCGAGATCCGACAGCACGACGGTCGGCCGCATCTGCGCGGCGATCGTCACGGCCTGATGGCCCGACGATGCGACCGCGACTTCGGCGCCGAGCGTGCGCAGCGCGGCGGTCAGGCTCGCGCGCGTGGTCGCGTCGTCGTCGACGATCAGGATCCGCTGCGTGTCGAGGCCGAGCCGTTCGCGCGCGACGACCGTCTGCGCGATCCCCCATGCCATCGCGCCGATCGGCTGCCAGCCGGCCGGCAGCTTCACGGTGAAGGTCGTACCGCGATTGCGCCCCGCGCTGTCGACGACGACCGTGCCGCCGTGCAGCTGCACGATATGCCGGACGATCGACAGGCCGAGCCCGAGGCCGCGCCGCGACGAGGCCGGCGAATCGTCCGCGCGCCGGAACATGTCGAACACGTGCGGCACGAACTCCGGCGCGATGCCCTGCCCGGTGTCGGTCACGGTCAGCACGGCATGCGTGTCGTCGTGCGCGACGCTGACCGTGACGTCGCCGCCGGCCGGCGTGAATTTCAGCGCGTTCGATACGAGGTTCGACAGCATCTGCCGCAGCCGCTCGGCGTCGCCCGAGACGATGCAGGTCGCGACACGCGACTCGAATTCGAGCGCGATGCCGGTGCTCGATGCGGCCGTCTGGAACGCGGCGACGACATCGGCGAACAGCCGCACGACGTCGACCGGCATCGTGTCGAGCCGCAGCTTGCCTGTGGACAGCGACGACGCATCGAGGATGTCGCCGACCATGCGCGTGAGCGAGCGCGCGCTGCGGTCGATCGCGTCGATCGCCTGCACGCGCAGCGCGTCGTCGCCCGAATTGCGCAGCACCTCGATCCACCCGTAGATCACGTTCAGCGGCGTGCGCAATTCGTGCGATACGGTGGCGAGCAATTCATCCTTCAGACGATTCGACGTCGCGGCCTGCTCGCCCGCGTCGCGCGCGCTGCGCAGCGAGCGTTGCGTGCGCCGGTCCTGACGGCGCTGTGCGCCGGTCTCGCGCAGCGTGATCGACAGCGCGACGCCGTCGCGTGCCTCGCCGCGCACGGGCCGCGCGGCGACCGTCGCGCGGAAGCGTCCGCCGTCGCGTCGCACGCAGAGCAGGTCGACCGGCCCGACGATTTCGCGCAGATGGTCGAAGGTCTGCACGAGCGGATGACGCTTGAGCCAGCGCATCGCGATCAGCGAGTCGAAACGGCGGCCGTAGGCCGCCTCTTCGTCGTAGCCGAAGATGCGCTGCGCGGCCGGATTCCAGCTGACGATACGCGCGTCGCGGTCGATCCCGATGAGCGCATCGGGCGACGCGTCGACGACCGCGCGCCGGACCTGCGCGGCGTCCGCCCGCGCGCGGTCCGCGCTCGCGTCGCGCAGCAGCAGCACTGCGCCGTCGACGTTGCCGTCCGCATCGGCGATCGGCGCGGCCGTCTCCGCGACCGGCACGGGCTCGCCGCCGGCCACGCGCAGCCAGTGGCGCTCGCAGGTCGTGCGCGTGCCGCCGAGCGCATGTTCGAGCGCCGAGGTCTGCACGCGCCGTCCGTCGCGATCGGTCAGCTGCAGCACGGCGCGCAGCGCGCGGCCGGCCGCGTCGTCCGGCCGGCAGCCGAGCAGCGCGGCCGCCGCCGCGTTCACGTAGGTCAGCCGCGCGTTCGTATCGGCGGCGATCACGCCGTCCGGCAGCGCATTCAGCAGCGCCTCGAACTGCGCGCGCGCCGCGGCTTCGCGGCGTCGCGCACGCTCGTTCGTCACGCGCGCATGGCGCACCGCCGCGACGACTGCGCACGCGAGCACGCCGATCAGCGCAAATTCGCCGAGCCGCACGAGACGCTCCGACAGCGACATCGCGTACGCGGCCGGATCGGACAGGAACAGCGTCCACACGAGCACGCTGCTCGCGAGCGTCGCGATCAGGCCGAACAGGAACGACGTCGCCCAGGCGATCGCCGCGAGCAACGGGTAGTACACCGCGAGCGGCATGTTGGCGCCGCCGAAGCGAATCGCGAGCGCCTGCAGCACCGTCGCGATCGCGACGAACATGACGGCCGTCGCGCAATTTCCGGCATGCGTGCGCATCTTTTCACTCATCGGCTGCGCTCCCGGCGTGTCGCCCGGCCGTCGTGGCGCGTCGCCGGCGCGGGCATGCCGCGTGCTTGCCGATGCGCACCGCGGACGCTGCCGCATACGATGGAGTCCCCTCTGCCATGACTGCTCCCACTCGCTGGCTCGTTGTTTCGCCGCATCTCGACGACGCGGTGTTCAGTTGCGGGCAACTGCTCGCGCAGGCACCCGGGTCGGTCGTCGTCACGGTGTTCGCCGGCATTCCGCCGGCCGGGACCGTCGCGCCGCCCTGGGATCGGCGCGCCGGCTTTCGCAGCGCGGACGAAGCGATGCGCGCGCGCCGCGACGAAGATCGCCGCGCGCTGTCGATCCTCGATGCGCGGCCGGTATGGCTCGACTTCCTCGACGACCAGTACGGCACGCCGGCCGCGCCGTCGGCCATTGCCGCGCGCGTGGCGGCCGCGATCGCCGAGCATCCCGGCTACGGCGTGCTCGCGCCGGCCGGCCTGTTCCATCGCGACCACCTGCAGGTGCAGCAGGCAATGCTGATGCTGCTGCGCGACGATGATACGGCGCGCGTGTGGCGTTTCTACGAAGACGTGCCGTATCGGCGCATCGAGGGGCTGATGGCGAAACGCGTGGTCGGCTGGCGCGAGCACGGCTGGATCGCGCGGCCGGTCGGCTCGCCGGCCGGCGAGCGCACGGGGGCCCGCGACGCCAAGGCGCGCGCGGTCGAAGCGTACGCGAGTCAGATCGCGCTGTTCGAGCCGCATATGCTCGCGGACCTCCGCAAACCGGAAACGTACTGGCAGCTCGAATGCGACGTCACGTACGCGTAACGCCCGCGCGCGTCGCGCTGACGGCGCACGAGCCGCGCGTGACCGCGGTCGTGCTCACGTACCGGCGCCCCGACGAGCTCGCGCGCACGCTCGCGCGGCTCACCGCGCTGCCGGACCGGCCCGCGATCGTCGTCGTCGACAACGCGGCCGACGCGGCGACGGCCGCGCTCGTGCATGCGCGCTTTCCGCACGCGGCGCTCGTCGCGGCGCCCGGCAATCCGGGCGCGGCCGGCCGCAATCTCGGCGTCGCGGTCGCGCGCACGCCCTACGTCGCGTTCTGCGACGACGACACGTGGTGGGCATCCGGCTCGCTGCGCGACGCGGCCGATCTGCTCGACGCGTATCCGCACGTGGCCGCGCTCACGGCGCGCGTGCTGGTCGGCCCGGACGAGCGCGAGGACCCGACCTGCGGCGTGATGGCCGCGAGCCCGCTCGAAGCGCCGGTGCCGCTGCCCGGCCGCCCGATCCTCGGCTTGCTGGCCGGCGCGACGATGTTCCGGCGCGAGGCGTTCGTGCGCGCGGGCGGATACCATCCGCGCTATTTTCTCGGCGGCGAGGAAGCGCTGCTCGCGCTGGACCTCTGCGCGGCCGGCGACTGGCTCGTGTACGCGCCGACGCTGACCGTCCATCACTATCCGTCGACGGCGCGCGACACGCGCACGCGCGCGAGCGTCGCCGCGCGCAACGACGCGTGGACCGCGTGGCTGCGCTGGCCGGCCGGCGCGGCGCTCGTGCATACGGTGCGGATGCTGCCGCGGCTGCGGCGCGAGCGCGGACTCGTGCGGGCGTTCGCGGGCTTGCCGTGGATCCTGCGCGAGCGGCGCGCGATCGCGCCGCACGTCGAACGGATGCGTCGCCTGATCGCCGCCGACGACGCGCGGCGCAACGCGCGCGCGCGTGCGTAGACGGGCTCGCGGCGGCATCAGGAATCCGACTTGTCCGATTCGTTTTCGAGCTGCGCGAGCCGGTTGTAGATCGTCTTCAGACTCACGTCGAGCACTTCGGCGGCCTGCGCCTTCACGCCGCCGCACTGCGCGATCGTGCCGAGGATCAGCTTGCGGTCGACTTCCTCGAGCGGCGTGCCGAACGGCACCGTCACGCGATCTTCATGAGAATCGACCATGCTCGAGAGCTCGTCCATGATCGGCGGCGGCAAGGTCTCGATCACGTCGACGTCGCTGAAGATGCTCGCGCGCTGCACGAAGTTGCGCAGCTCGCGCACGTTGCCGGGCCACGCGTACGTCTTCAGCGCCTCGCGGGCGGCCGGCGCGAAGCGCAGGTTGCGGCCGCTTTCCTCGTTGTAGCGCTGCAGGAACGCGTCGGCGAGCATCGGGATGTCGTCGCCGCGCTCGCGCAGCGAGGGCAGCGGAATCGGGAACACGTTGATGCGGTGATAGAGGTCGGGCCGCAGCTTGCCGTCGGCCATCGCGGCTTCCGGGTCGCGGTTCGTCGCGGCGACGATGCGCACGTCGACGTCGATCTCGCGCGTCGAGCCGAGCCGCGTGAGGCGCCCCGTCTCGAGCACGCGCAGCAGCTTGACCTGCGATTCGAGCGGCATCTCGGTGATTTCGTCGAGGAACAGCGTGCCGCCGTCCGCCCGCTCGAAAAAGCCCTTGTGCTGCCGCTCGGCGCCGGTGAAGCTGCCGCGGTCGTGGCCGAACATCTCGCTCTCGACGAGATTCGCGGCGATCGCGCCGCAGTTGATCGCGAGGAACGGGCCGCGCCGGCGCAGGCTCAGATCGTGGATCGTCTGCGCGGCCAGCTCCTTGCCGGTGCCGGATTCGCCGGTCAGCAGCACCGAGGCCTCGGTGCGCGCGACGCGGCCGATCGCGTCGTAGACGGCCTGCATCGCCGGCGAGCTGCCGAGCATGCGGCCGAAGCGGCCGAGCCGCTGCAGCTCGGAACGCAGCTCCGCGATTTCTTCATGCAGCGCGGTCGTGCGCGGCACGCGCGCGAAGATGCTGTTCAGCCGCTGCATGTTCAGCGGCTTCACGAGATAGTCGGTCGCACCGCGCCGCAAGGCGTCGATCGCGGTTTCGAGGCTCGCATGACCGGTGGTCAGCACCATCTCGCAGTGCGCGCGTTTCGGTAGTGCATCGAACAGATCCATGCCGTTGCCGTCCGGCAGCACGAGATCGCACAGCACGAGATCGGGGGTATGCGTCGCGACGAGCGTACGCGCTTCTTCGAGCGTCGCGGCCGTGTCGCACGTGAGCTGCTGCGAGCGCGCGAGCGTCGCGAGCATCGTGCGCGTATCGGCATCGTCTTCGACGATCAGAACGTAAGGCATCTGGGCTCCTTGTGGTGCGGCCCGGCACGCGAGCGGCCGGAACCGCGGCGAGTAGGCAGCGCGTCGACCGCCGGGGCACTCGGCGGCGCATCACGCGATGCGCGTCATCGGGGCAGACAAGCAGTCCTGCCATCAGTAACAGTGCTTAGCAGTATAGAAGAAGCATGTCTTGCGTGCTCGCTTCATCGATTAAATCTATCCGTTTCGGCCGCGCGGATTGCGATATTCAATGCCTCGCAAGCGATATCGACGATATGCTCTGTGCACGAACAGGCGACGCACACCGCGTCGTTTTTTCCTTTCTGCCGTGACGTATTCGGTCAAAACTTCCCACTCCGATATCAGACCATGTCGAAATCCGACGATGACGGCACGCGGCTGTTCGGCCGCTCGCGCTCGATCCAGACCCTGATGCTGAAGGTGTCGCGCGTCGCCACCACGCGCGCAAGCGTATTGATCGTGGGTGAGAGCGGCGCGGGCAAGGACATTGTCGCGCGACTGCTGCACGACATGAGCCCGCGTCGGCGCGGGCCGTTCGTGCCGGTCAATTGCGGCGCAATTCCCGGCGATATCGCCGAGTCGCAATTGTTCGGCCACGAGAAAGGCAGCTTCACCGGCGCGGTGGCGCAGCACGTCGGCATGTTCGAGGCCGCGCGCGGCGGCACGCTGTTTCTCGACGAGATCGCCGAGATGCCGCTCGAGCTGCAGGTCAAGCTGCTGCGTACGCTCGAGTCGAACACGATCATGCGCGTCGGCGGCCACGAAGCGATTCCGATCGACGTGCGCATCGTCGCGGCCACCCATCACGATCCGGTCGAAGCGGTGCGCAGCGGGCGCCTGCGCGAAGACCTGTTCTACCGCATCGCGACGGTCGCGCTGCACGTGCCCGCGCTGCGCCAGCGCGAGGACGACGTCGGCGAGATCGCGATGCAGATCGTCGAGCGGCTGAACACGCGCCATCGCACGCGCAAGCGGCTGTCGACGCAGGCGATGAAGGCGCTGCGCGCCTACACGTGGCCCGGCAACGTGCGCGAACTGCGCAACGCGGTCGAGCGCGCGTTCATCCTCGCGGACGAGCAGATCGACCTGCAGCTGCCGCGCCGCCAGCCGCCGCGCGAGGAAGTGCGGCACAACGCGATGACGCTCCATATCGGCACGACGCTCGCGCATACGCAGCAGCGCTTCATCGTCGCGTCGCTGCGGCATTTCAACGGCGACAAGCCGCGCACCGCGAAGGCGCTCGGCATCAGCCTGAAAACGCTGTACAACCGCCTCGCGCTGCTGCCCGAGCACGAGCGCAATCTCGTCGCGAACCTGTCGGGCGGCTCCGGCACCGCAGGCGGCGGATCGGGAAGCGGCACGAACCCGGCGACGAACGCGTCGAGCCAGTGAGCGAGCGGGCGGGCCGCCGTCGCGCGGCCCGCATCGATGGCGCTACGCCGCGACTTCGGTCAGCGCCGCGTCCCAGTCGCGCACGAAGCGCTCGATGCCGAAGCGCTCGCGCGCATCGCGGCGCGCGGCCTCGCCCCACGCGCGCGCGAGGTCCGCATCGCGGATCAGCATCCGCATCGCCTCGATCAGCACCGCCGGGCGCGTGTCGGCCGCGCCGTTTACGCCGGTCTTCACGAGCTGCGCCATTTCGGTCGTCGCGAGCGCGACGATCGGCAGGCCGATCATCATCGCCTCGATCACCGCGAGCCCGAGGCTCGTATAGCGGATCGGATTGAAAAAGAACCGGTAGTGCGACAGGAAGTGCGGCAGCGCCGGATTCGGCACTTCGCCGATGCCGCCGAGCTCGCTCGATCCCATCCCGACCAGATCGAGCGGCACGCTGCGGCGCACGTGCTCGAACACGTCCACGCCGAGACGGCGGCCGCGGCGCGCGAGGTTGTTCACGACCGACACGCCCTTCGGCAGCGTGCCGTGATAGGCGACGTTGTCGGGCACGAGCACGCCGTGCTCGATCACGCGCGTCGGCGTGATGCCGTTGTCCCACATCAGCGCGTTGAACGGCGTCACGTGCACGAGCATCACGTTCGGGTCCTGCACGGGGTGCAGCGTGTCGGTCGGATGCTCGCGCGGCGGATCGTGCTCGACGAACAGCGTCGGCAATGCGCGCTGCGCGTCGCTCAGCAGATGCAGCCGGTCGTGCTGGTAGTGGCTGTGATGCTGATACAGCACGCAGTCGAACGCGGTATCGCGCACGCATTCGACCGGCACCTCGTGCACGTTGTCGCCCCACGGCAGATGGCCGACGCGGCCCGCGTAACCGGGCGGATGCTGCGGTTTCGTCACGATGAAGAAATCGTGCGGCGCCTGCGACAGGTAGTACAGGTAGTTGCCGTGCACGTGCCAGGTCAGCACGCGCAAACGCTTACGTGACATGACGTCTCTCCTCCGCGAGCAGCGCGCTCGCCTGATCGATCACGTCGTCGACGCCGATCGCCACTGCACACTCGTGCTCGTACGGGCACGCGTCGTACATGCAGGGCCGGCATGACGGATAGTTCGCGAGCACGCGGTGGCGCTCGCCGTCGAGCGGCGCCCAGCGTGCGGTGTCGCTGCCGCACGCGACGACGACGCTCGGCGTGCCGAGCGCGGCCGCGACGTGCGACACGCCGGTGTCGTTGCAGAGCAGCAGGCGCGCGCGGCCGATCAGCGCGGCCAGCGCGCCGAGCGGCGTGCGGCCGCACAGATTCACGCACGGCCGCCCGAGCTGTTCGGCGAATGCGCCGGCGAGCGCGATCTCCGCGCGCGTGCCGGTCAGCACGATCTGCCAGCCATCGTCCGCGAGCCGCCGCGCGGCGTTTGCGAAACGCTCGACCGGCCAGCGGCGCGACGCCATCCGCGCGCCGGGGTGCACGATCACGTAGCGGCCGGCTTCGAGCGCGTATTCGTCGCAGAGCACGTGCCACAGCGCGTAGTCGAGTCCGCCGAGCGGGAATTCGAGGTAGTCGCCCCAGTCGGGATAGCCGAGCGCGTGCATCAGCCGCAGATAGCGCGTGACTTCCGGCTCCTCGTCGCGCCAGACGATCGAACAGTCGAGCGCGGCCGCGTCGCCGTCGGCCGGCATGAAGCCCGCGGTGCGCACGGCGCCGAGCGACGCGACGATCGCGTTGGTCCGCGCGCCGCTGCCGTGCAGCTGGATCGCGAGATCGAACTCGCGCGCGCGGCACTTCGCGAGGAACGCGTCGCGCGCGGCAGCTTCCGGTTCCGCCTGCTCGCCGAGTCCCGGCGCGCCGGGAAACGCGATGAAGTCGTCGATGTAGTCGCCGAAGCGCGACGCGAATTCGCGCGCCCACGGCAATCCGATCAGCGTGATGTGCGCATCGGGCGCGCCGCGACGCAGCGCGCGCAGCGCCGGCACAGCGCACAGCATGTCGCCGAGCTGCAGCGCGCGGAACACGGCGATCGTGCGCGGGGCCGGCGGGGAGGACGTGTCGAGCGTCATAGGAAGAACACCCGGAAGTGAAGTGCGCCGCGGATGCGCCAGTACAGCGACACCGGCGGAATCGCGATCGACGTGACGATCATCTCGGCGACGTGCGACGGCGTGAGCGCCGTGCCGCGCAGCCGCTTGCAGCAGAACCACGCGGTGATCGCGGCCCAGATGCCGGCGAATACCGCGCCGGCCGCGTTCCAGCGCGCGACGAAGCAGACGATCGCCGCGAGCGCCGCGAACACCGCGCCGTAGTAGTGCCAGGGCGGCACCGGCCGGATATGGCGCCGGTACGTCGTGCGATGCTTCTTGTACAGCAGCGCGTCGAAATACACCTTCGACTGCTGGCCGATGCTCGCGCCCCAGCGCGCGGGCCGCACCGGATGCACGATGCGCGCGTCCTCGACCTCGACGATCGGGCCCGCGTGCTCGCGCAGCGCGAACATCAGGTCCGCATCCTCGCGCCACGCGCGCGTGAAGCGCTCGTCGAAGCCGCCGACGCGTTCGAGCGCGGCGCGCCGCACGAAGCAGTTCGCGGTCGCGAATTCGGCATGCGCGAGCCCCGCCGCGTCGCGTTCGTAGTCGGTCGGCCGCGGCCGCAGCGGCACCTCGATGCGCCCTGCCGCCGCGGCCGCGGACGGCTCCGCGAGCAGCGCGGCCGCGCCGTGGCGCAGCCAGGTCGGATCGGGAATCGTGTCGTCGTCGGTAAACGCGATCAGCGCGCCGCGCGCGCTGCGCCAGCCGACGTTGCGTGCACCGGCCGGCCCCTGCGTGTCGGGCGCGCTCAGGTAGCGGATCGCCGGCACGTCGGTCATGCGCGCGCGGCATGCGTCGACCACCGGCCGCGCGCTGCCGGCCGGATCGTCGTCGACGACGATGATCTCGTACGTCGTCGGATCGAACACCTGCACGCACAGCGCGTCGAGACAGCGTTCGAGCAGATCGGGCCGCCGGTAGGTCGGCACGACGACGGACACGACCGGCGGCAGCTGCGTGTCGCGCATGTTCATCGCGGCTTCTCCATCAGGAACGAACCGATCACGAGCGCGTCGAGCGGCGAAGTCCAGAAGCATTCGATCGCGTCGCGCGGCGTGCAGACGATCGGCTCGCCGCGCGTGTTGAACGACGTGTTGACGAGCACCGGCACGCCGGTCAGCGCGTCGAACTCGGTCAGCAGCGCGTGCAGCAGCGGGTTCTGCTGCGGGCCGACCGTCTGCACGCGCGCGGTGCCGTCGATATGGCGCACGGCCGGAATCCGCTCCGCCCGCTCGGGCCGCACGTCGTAGACGAACAGCATGAACGGCGCATGCAGCGGCTCGCGCCGCCCGCCCGAGAACCACTCGTGTGCCTTGCTTTCGAGCGCGACCGGCGCGACCGGCCGGAAATCCTCGCGATCCTTGATCCGGTTCAGCTTGCGCTGCATGTCGGGATCGATCGGCGACGCGAGAATCGAACGCGCGCCGAGCGCGCGCGGGCCGAACTCCATGCGGCCCTGGAACCAGCCGATCACGCGGTTCTGCGCGAGCAGTGCGGCCGTCTGCGCGGCGACGTCGTTCAGCCGCCGATACGGCAGCTGCGCTTCGCGGATGAAGGCCTCGATCGCGTCGTCCTCGAACGACGGGCCGAGATACGCGTGATCCATGCGCCAGTCGCCGCGCGCGCCGCGCTCGCGGAAGTCGGTCCACAGCGCGGCGCCGAGCGCGGTGCCGGCGTCGCCGGCCGCCGGCTGCACCCACACGTCGTCGAACGGGCCGCGATCGCGAATGCGCGCATTCATCACGCAGTTCAGCGCGACGCCGCCCGCCATCGCGAGCTGCTTCTCGCCGGTTTCGGCCGCGAGCCATTCGACCGCGCGCAGCGTCGTTTCCTCGAGCACCAGCTGCAGCGCGTGCGCGATGTCGCAGTGGTTCGGCGTGATCGGCCCGCCGCGCTCGCGCGCGGGGCCGAACAGCGCGACCAGATCCGCCTCGTCGACGTCGTACCGGCCGTCGCCGCGATAGCGCACGAGCTGGCGCATCTGATCGGCGTAGATCGGCTTGCCGTACGACGCGAGCGCCATCACCTTGTACTCGTCGGACGAATGCAGGAAGCCGAGGTAACGCGTGACGCGCTCGTACAGCAGCCCGAGCGAATGCGGCAGGTCGACCTGCGCGATGCGCCGGTACGTGCGTCCGTCGAACACGCCGTAGCTCGTCGTCGCGCGCTCGCCGCGTCCGTCCATCGTCATCACCGCGCAGCGCTCGTACGGCGCCGCGAGAAACGCGCTCGCCTCGTGCGCGAGGTGGTGTTCGACGAAATGCCAGCGGAACGGCCCGTCGTGCGTGACGCCGCGAAAGCGCCGCTGCAGGTGGTGCGGCGCGCCGCCCGCGAGCTGACGCGGCGCGTTGACGATCGACGACAGGAACAGCGGATGCCACGGCGACTCGCCGCCCGGCGGCCGCGCGTGCGCGGACGGTTCGAGCGGCAGCGTGAGCGACGGCTGTCCGGCGCGGCGATCGAGTTCGAGCCACGGATCGTACGAATACGCGACATGCTGCACGTCCGCGAGCGCGATGCCCGCTTCCGCGAGACAGTAGTCGATCGCGTGATACGGCAATTCCCAGGTCGAAAACGGCACTGGCCGTTTCGCATGCTTCACGTGCGTGAAGCGTTCTTCCTCGGCCGCGGCCACGACCACGCCGTCGCGCACGAGGCACGCGGCGCTGTCGTGAAAGGCGGCGTTGATGCCGAGCGTATAGATCGGTTCGGGCATGCGTCAGCTCCTGGTGATGACGTGCGCGAAAGGAATCACGTTCGACGCGCCGGCTGCGCTGCCGGCGAGCGACGTGTCGGACGCGGCGGCTGCGCGGGCACCCGCGTGCCGCGCACCGCGCGCGTTGCCGCGCAGCAGCGCGTGCGCGGCATCGACGACATCGTCGACGCGCACGCCGCGCAGGCACGGATGTCCCGGCTGTTCGCACACGCTGCGATAGCAGTTGCGGCACGGCACGTCGACGTTCAGCACGCGATGCGGAACGCGCCACGGCGTGTGCTGCGGATTGGTCAGCGCGTAGAGATCGACGACGGGCGTGCCGAGCGCGGCCGCGAGATGCGCGGGGCCGCTGTTGTTCGACAGCAGCAGGTCGGCCGTCTCGATCAGCGCGCCCAGCTCGCCGAGCGGCAGCGTGCCGGCGAGCGGCAGCGCGCGCGGGCCGATCCGCTCGCACACCGCGTCGACGAGCGCGCGTTCGCCGCTGCCGCCCGTCACTGCGACGCCGTCGAACTGCGACACGAGGCGCGCGGCCGCGTCGCCGAAGCGCTCGGCCGGCCAGCGCCGCGACGCGGCGCTGGCGCCCGGATGCACGACGAGCCAGCGCCCGCAGCCATGCGCGTCGCCGCGCCGCGGGCCGCCGAAGCGCTGCAGCGCGGCGCGCAGCCGCGCCTGCACCGCCCGGCGCGCCGCGTCGCCCGGTTCGAACGCCATCCGCCAGTCGGCGGTCTTCGCACCGATCGTGCGCACCAGCGCGAGCTGGCGCGCCACTTCGTGCCGCACCTGCTGATCGGGCTCGGTCTCCGCGACGCGGTCGGTCAGCAGCCGGTACGGGTTCTCGCGGCAATGCGCGAGCCGCAGCGGAATGCCGGCGAGCCAGCACATCATCGCGGCCGGCAACGGGCTCTGGCTATACACGGTGAAGATCACCGCCGCGTCGAAACGCGCGGACAGCAGCCGGTCGATCATGTCGAGATCGGCGACCGGGTCGGCCGGCGCGTCCGGATGCTTGACCCACGGCGCGTCGTACGTCCACACGTCGTCGACCATCGGCAGATGCGCGCCGAGCGCCGCGGCCGTGCTCGACGTGAGCAGCGTCAGATGCCGGCCGTTGCCGCTTTCCTTCAGCGCGCGCAGTGCCGGCGTCGTCATCAGCACGTCGCCGAGATTGTCGAGCCGCACGCACAGAATGCGGCGCGCGCGGTCCCACGCGGGCGCGCTCATTGCCGCACCCGCGAGCCGTGACGGCGCGCGGTTTCGCGCACGACGATGTCGGCCGCGAGATCGAGCCGGTCGACGACGAAGTGCGGCGTGCGTGTCGCGTCGATCCGCCATTCCGTCTCGTAGCCGCGATCGACGAGGATCGTGCGGCACTGCGCCGCGCGGCCGGCTTCGATGTCGTCGAGTATGTCGCCGATCATCCAGCTCGCGCCGGCCTCGACGCCGAGCGCGGCGACCGCGCGGCGCAGCATGCCGGGCCTCGGCTTGCGGCACAGACAGTCGCATGCATAGCGCGGCACGCTGCCCTGCGGGTGGTGCGGGCAGTAAAAAAAATCCGCCAGCGCCGCGCCGTTCTCTTCGAACAGTTCGGCAAGACGCTGGCGGACCGCGCCAAGCTGAGATTCGGTGAAGCGGCCGAGCGCGACGCCCGGCTGGTTCGAGACGACCGCGATCGGCATGCCGGTCGACGCGAGCGAGCGCAGCGCACGCGCGGCGCCCGGCGCGAGCCGCATGCGGGCCGGATCGACGTTGTACGGCACGTCGTCGAGCAGCGTGCCGTCCTTGTCGAGCAGCACGGCGCCGCGCGGACGCGGATCGTGCTTCAGGGCCATGATGTCTCCTTCATCGGCAGCACCATCACTTCCGGTACGACCGTGCCCGGCGGCTGCGTCAGCACGAAGCGCACCGCGGCCGCGACGTTCTCGGGCGGCTGCAGCGTGTCCTCGTCGATGTCCGGGAAACGATCGAGCAGGAACGGCGTGCGCATCCCGCCGGCGACGATCGCCGAGACGCGCACGCCGGCCGGGCGCAGCTCCGCATGAAGCGCATGCGACAGACCGAGCAGCCCCCACTTCGTCGCGTGATACGCCGATGCGTTCGGCCACGCGCGTTTCGATGCGGTCGACGCGATGTTGACGATATGCCCGCCGCCGCGCGCCTTCATCATCGGCACGACCGCATGGCACATCAGGTATGGACCGAACAGGTTCGTCATCAGCACCTGCTGCCATGCGTCGACGCTCACGTCGTCGATCGGCGCGGTCACGTCGATCGCCGCGTTGTTCACGATCACGTCGAGATCGCCCACCACTTCGCGCGCATCGTGCACGGCCTGCAGCACCGACGCCTCGTCGCGCACGTCGAGCGGACGGCCGACCGCCTTCACGCCGTGCCGCGTAAGGCGCTGCGCGACGGCCGCCGCGCGGTCGCCGTCGAGATCCGCGACGACGACGTGCGCACCGTTGCGCGCGAGTTCCTCGCAGATCGCTTCGCCGAGCCCGCGGCCGCCGCCCGTGACGAGTGCGGTGCGGCCGGCGAGCGGCAGTTGAGCTGGATCGTGGGTCCCGTTCACATGTACCTCCCTGTCGGCGTCAGAAGAACTTCGTCGGAACGCTTGTCGTGACAAGCGTCATCGCAGGGAAGACAGCGAGATTCGTGCCCGTCCGTTTCGAACCGCGTTGCGTCGCGCGTCGCGGCGCGTTCGCTGGCTTTTTTATAACCGGCTGTAAAAACGTGCCCGCACCGCGCTGCGCTTGCGATCAGATCGCGAGCGCGTCGGGCGTCGCCTGCGCGCGATGCTTCGCGAGCGCGCGCAGGCAATGCGCGATGCAGCCCGCGAACGCCTCGTCGAACCACGGCTGCGCGCCCGATACGCCGACCACGATCCCATGCTGCGCGACGGCGCCCCACAGGTTCGTGTCGCCCGCGCGCAGCCGGTACGGCTCGAGCGCCTGCACGACATGGCCGTCGCGGCCGGTTTCCCACGACAAACGCGCTTTCGCGCGCGCGTACGCGCGATAGTCGGCGTCCCAGTCCTTCGGGTCGGGCAGCGAGAACTCGTAGAGGATCGCGTCTTCGAACGACGCGTCGTGCGGGCCGAGCGCCGGATCCATGATCACGATGTGCAGGCAGCCGCTGTCGCCGACGAAGTCGCTCTGCAACGCGGCCGACAGCGTCGGCAGCAGCAGTTCGACGGCCGCGATCGCGGCCTGGCGATCCGCGAACGCGCTACCGCCGCGACGTGCGGTCAGCCCTTCGGGGGACGGATTCAGATGAGTCGGCATGTGAGTCTCCGGAGGAAAATGCGAGCGCGCGCAGCGCCGCGATCAGGTCGGCCGGCGCCGCCGGCTTGGTCAGATACGCATGGAAACCCGCTTCGACGGCGCGCGCGCGGTCGCGCTCGCGCGCGTGGCCGGACAGCGCGAGCGCTTCGATGGACGATGCGCCGTCCTCGTTCGCGCGCGCCGCTTCGAGCTGACGCACGCGCGTCATGACCGTATAGCCGTCTTCCTCGTCGTCGCCGAGGTCGATGTCGCAGACGAGCAGCGCCGGCCAGTCGTCACGGCGCGCGCGCCATAGCGTGTCGAGCAGCGCCTGGCCCGACGCGAACGCGTCGACCTGCGCGCCGGCCACCGTCAGCAGCGCGGTCAGCGCATCGCGCGCTTCGTCGTGATCGTCGACGCAGGCGATGCGCAGGCCGTCGAGCGGCCTGTCGGCGATCGGCACGGGCACGGCATCGGCCGGCTGCATCGACGCCGGCGCGATCGCGCAGAGCGGCAGCGCGACGTGCAGCGTGACACCGGCGTCGTCGCGTTCGCGCACGACGTAGCCGCCCGCCTCCTCGATCGCGTTCTGCAGCGGCTCGAGAGCGAGCAGCGACAGCTCCGGCGCATCGACGCCCGCGCAGGCGACCGTGATCCGTGCATCCGGATCGTGCCGCTCCGTATAGACCTGGACGCGCCCGCCGCTGCCGCTCACGTCGATCCCGTTGCGGCACAGCTCCCACACGAAGCGCCGCAGCGCGGCCGGATCGGCCTTCACGATCAGGTCCTCGTCGGACAAATGGCGGAACACCGGCACGCCGCGCCGCTCGGCCGCGTCAGCGAGCCCGTCGAGCACCTGCGACACGAGCGGATTGATGCGCACCGGCTGCCGCGCGAACTTCGCCTCGGTGCGTTCGAGCTCGCGCTGCTTCGCCTGCAGCGCCCACATCTGCGCATAGACGCCGCCGCTCGCGAGCAGCTCGTCGTGCGTGCCCTGTTCGACGAGCCGGCCGTACTCCATCACGAGGATGCGGTCCGCATCGACGATCGTCGACAGCCGGTGCGCGATGATCAGGCTCGTCCGATGTTGCGCGACACGCATCAGCTCCTGCTGGATCGCGCGCTCCGAGCGCGTGTCGAGCGCGGACGTCGCCTCGTCGAACACGACGATCGGCGGCGCCTTCAGCAGCGCGCGCGCAATCGCGACGCGCTGCCGCTCGCCGCCCGACAGCCGCACGCCGCGTTCGCCGACGCGCGTGTCGTAGGCATCGGGCAGCCGCTCGATGAACGTGTCGAGCTGCGCGCTGCGCGCGGCCGCGACCACTTCCGCGCGCGTCGCGTCGCGCTTGCCGTACGCGATGTTGTACGCGATCGTGTCGTTGAACAGGATCGTGTCCTGCGGCACGATGCCGAGCGCGTCGCGCAGGCTGCGCTCGGTGACGAGGCGCAGATCCTGGCCGTCGATGCGGATCGTGCCGGCGTCCGGCTGGTAAAGCCGGAACAGCAGCCGCGCGAGCGTCGACTTGCCCGAGCCGCTGCCGCCGACCACCGCGACCGACTGGCCGGGCTCGATCCGGAACGACACGTCCCACAGGATCTGCCGGCTCGGCTCGTAGCCGAAGTCCACGTGCTCGAACTCGATCGCGCCGCCGCGCACGACGAGCGGCTGCGCACCCGGCACGTCGCCGTCCTCGCCCGGCTTGCCGCGCGCGTCGAGCAGCCCGAACAGCCGCTCGATGTTCGTCATCGCGTCGTTCGCCTCGCGGAACACGAAGCCGAGCGCGTTCAGCGGCAGGCTGATCTGGATGATGTACGCGTTGATCAGCACGAGGTCGCCGACCGTCATCGCGCCGGTCGCGACGCGCTCGCCGGCGAGCAGCATCACGGCCGCGATGCCGGCGCCGATGCAGGCGCTCTGCCCGATGTGCAGCGTCGACAGCGCGTACTGGTTGTCGACGCCCGCGTCCGACCACGCGTTCAGCACGCGGTCGAGCCGGTCGCGTTCGACGTCCTCGCGCGCGAAGTACTTGACGGTGTCGACGTTCAGCAGGCTGTCGACAATGCGCGAATTCGATTCGGCCTCGAGCGCGTTCACGCGGCGCTGGTAGCGCATGCGCCGCCGCGTGAACACGATCGTGTACGCGGCGTAGACGGCGAACGTGACGAAGATGATCGCGGTGAAGCCGCCGCCATACTTGCTGACGACGATCACGAGCACCGAGCCGATCTCGATCGCGGTCGGCACGATCGTAAACACGGCGACGCCAAGCAGATAGCCGATGCCGGCCGTGCCCTTCTCGAGGTCGCGCACGACCGCGCCCGTCTCGCGCTGCGAATGGAAGCGCGCGCCGAGCCGGTGCAGATGGCCGAACGTGCGTACCGTGAATGCGGCGACCGTGCTCTGCGTGACCTGCACGAACGTCATGTCGCGCACTTCATTCAGCGCGTTCGACGCGAACCGCACGACCGCGTACGCGAACAGCAGCAGCACCGGCAGCGACGCGGGCCGCTGCGCGAGCTGGCCGAAGTCGTCGACGATCTCCTTCAGCAGCAGCGGCACCGACACGGCCGCGGCCTTCGCGAGCACCAGCAGCGCGATCGCCGCGAGCACGCGCGCGCGATAACGCCAGATCGCACGCCATAGCTCGCCGGCGATCCGCAGCCGCAGGCTGCGCGTGTCGCGTCGCGTGTCCCCGGTCGCCGGCGTCATGCGCGCACTGCGTTCCGTTGTGGCGGGTTCATGACGGCCGTCCTCCGTCAGTGATGGCGCTCGCGGCCCGGCGTGCCGCCCGCCGCAGTGCCGCCGGTGCCCGCTGCGGTGCCGCTGCCTGCGGCGCCGCTGCCTGCAGTGCCGCCGCCGCCCGCGTCGCCGCTGCCCGCGCCCTGAGCCGACGTGCCGGGCTCAGGCTCGCGCACGGCCGGCTGGGTCGGCGTAACGGTTCGCTGCGCGGGGTGCAGCACCATGCCGCTGTCGTGCTCGCCTTCGCGCTTCACGCGCACGCGGTTCTCGACGTCGCGCACGCACATGCAGTCGTCCGCGATGTCCTCGATCGCATGCTTCATCCAGCGCGTGGGCACCGTGCCGTCGAGTTCGACGCGGCCGTCGCTGACCTGCACGCTCACGTCGCTGACGTCGATGTCGAGCGCATGCGCGAGCCGTTCGCAGACGTCCTCGCGAATCCGTTCGTCCGAGCGCGTATAGCCTTTCGGGCCGCGCCGGCCGCGCATGGCGTCGCGCGCCGCGCCGCTGCCGAAGCGCGACAGGTCCGGCGCGTCGGCCGTACGCGGATCGTCGTAGCCGCGCTCGCCGCCGCCGTACCAGCCGAGCCGGAAGTGTCCGCGCAGGCCCGGCGCCTCGTCGCGGCCGCCGCCGTATCGGTGCGGGTCCGGCCCGCCGCCCGGCTGCCCGCGACCGCGCTCGGCGTCGTACGCCGCACCGCGCGCGCCGCGCGGTTCACCCGGTCCGCCGGGGCCGCCGTGCCATTCGGTGCGTGTGCCGCGCCCGCCGAGTTCCGCCGCGGGCCGTGCCGCGCGCTCGGTCCATTCGCTGCCCCATTCCTCGGGGCCGACGTCCTCGCTCGCGAAGCGCCGGTACGCGGACTCGTAGTCCTCCTCGGGCCGCAGCGCCGGATCGTCCGGAAAACCGCGCTCGCCTGCCTCCCGGTACGCGCGTTCGCTGCGTTCCTGCCAATCGGGCGGGCCGCGCCGTTCGACCGGCCGCCCGGGATATCGTCGTTGCATCGTGTCCTCCTTGGCCGCGTGCGCGGCGAGCGGCCCCATGCCGCCCGGCGCGCGCGCCGCGTCGCCGGCGCAATCGGCATGCCGCGCGTGCGGCGCCCGAACGCGTACGCCGCACGCGCCGGTCGTGCCGATCTGCAACCGAATTGCAGTTTTTGCGTGTGCGTCAGCCGGGCTCGCCGCCACGCTCGCCGTCGCGCTCGCCGCCGCGCTCGTCCAATTCGTGGGATTCATCGGCTTCGCCCGCGTCGGGCGGCTCGGCGAGCTGTTCGAGCCGGTCCGGCTCGATGTCCGCGCTCTCCTCGAACGTCGCGTCGCCGTCCGCCGCCGCGCGCTCGCCCGTGCCCGCGCGGTCCGTGTCGCTGTCGAGCGTCGCGTCGCCACGCTCGAGCGCATGCGCGTCGAGCGGCGAGTCGACGTCGAACGAATGGCGCCGCGCGCCGGCCGTGTCGCTGCCGCTGTCCGACGAGTCGCTCGGGCCGAGCGCGCGCCCGTCGCGGCCGCGGCTCGCGTTCTCGTCGTCCGGGCCGGCCGGCTCGTTGTCGGGATTCAGTGTGCTCATCGCTATGTCCTCGCGGTTGCCATGCGCGGCGCGGCCGCAGCGGGCCGCGCCGGTCGTCGGGCGTGCGAGGGACGCAAGTGCCGTGCCGGCCGCGAGCGCGCGACGCCAGGCGGCCGGCGCGGACGGTCCGGGCGACCGACGTGCGTAAGCGGCGCGGTCGTCGGTCTGGTCGGCCGGCGCCGGCGAGCGACGCGAGCGATCGGATCCGTTCATTGCGTGCGGCCCGGCACAGTCCGTGCATGCGGATTGGCGAATCACGCGGCGATCCCGTATGCTCTCGGGGTGCCGCCCCCAGCCACTGCGCCGCCGTCCCGCTGTCCTGCGGGCGGCCCATGGCGTTCCATTTGCAGCTGAGCTCGCCTCTGATGACGAAAGACGACATTCGACCCCATTCGAATCCCCCGCCGTCCCCCGCTCCGGACGGTGGCGACCTGCTGCACCGTTTCGCGGAATTCCGTTTCCAGACCGTCGTCGCCTCGATCACCGACTATGCGGTGTTCATGCTCGACACGCAGGGCCACGTCGTCACGTGGAACGCCGGCGCCGAGCGCATCAAGGGCTACCGCGCGAGCGAAATCGTCGGCAACCATTTCTCGCGCTTCTACCCGCCCGAAGCAGTCGCGGCCGGCCGCCCGTCGTACGGGCTGCGCGAAGCCGCGACACATGGCCGCTTCGAGGACGAAGGCTGGCGCGTGCGCAAGGACGGCTCGCTGTTCTGGGCCAGCGTGACGATCACCGCGGTGCGCGACGAGTCGGATCAGCTGTGCGGCTTCATCAAGATCACGCGCGACATGACCGAGCGCAGGCGGCTCGAGGAACTCGAAACGTCCACGCATCGGCTCAGCGTATTCATCGCGATGCTCGCGCACGAACTGCGCAACCATCTCGCGCCGCTGCGCCATTCGGTCGGCGTGCTGCAGAGCCTGCCCGATCCGGCGCCCGCGCTCGCGCAGTGCCGCGACGCGGTGCATCGTCAGGTCGCGCAACTGACGCGGCTCGTCGACGATCTGCTCGACGTCGGCCGTATCACGTCGGGCAAGGTCGAGCTCGAGGATCGGCCGGTGACGGTACGCGATCTCGTGGCGCGCGGCGTCGAAAGCGTGCAGCCGAAGCTGGCGACCCGCGAGCAGCAGATCCACGTCGATCTGCCGCCCGAGCCGATCGTGCTGCGCGGCGACGATGCGCGGCTCGTGCAGGTGCTGCACAACCTGCTCGACAACGCATCGAAATTTTCGCCGCGCGGCGGGCGTATCGACATCAGCGCGCGCGTCGAAGGCCCGGTCGTCGCGATTCGCGTGATCGATCGCGGCGTCGGGATCGCGCCCGGCGCGCTCGAGTCGATCTTCGATCTGTTCGAGCAGGAAGGCGCGGCCCATCGGCCGACCGATGGCTTCGGCCTCGGCCTCGCGATCTGCCGGTCGTTCGTCGAACTGCACGGCGGGATGATCTCGGCGGAGAGCGACGGCCCCGGCCACGGCGCGACGTTCATCATCCGTCTGCCCGTCGAACGCGCGGCGCGCGCGGAGCCCGAGCTTCCTGCCGCGTGCGCGGCCGCCGACACGCCGGTCGCGCCGCTGCGCATCGTTGTCGTCGACGACAACCGCGACTCCGCGGACACGCTCGCGGTGCTGCTGCAGGTCAAAGGCCACGCGCCGCGCGTCGCATACAGCGCCGACGAAGCGCTCGCGCTCGCACGCGACTACACGCCGCATCTGATGCTGATCGATCTGACGATGCCGGACGTCGACGGGTATGCGCTGCTGCAGGCGTTGCGCCGGATCGACGCGCTCGCCGACACCGCGTGCGTCGCGTTGTCGGGGCACGCGCAACCGTCGGACCGTGCGCGCAGTACCAGCGCAGGCTTCGACGACCACCTCGTGAAGCCCGTCGAAATGCCGGTGCTCGACGCGCTGCTTCAGCGCGTCGCACGCAAATTCCACGCTCGCCCGTAAGCGGCCGCGCTCACGCCATCGCGCGGCACATCGCCGCGCAGGCATCGCAGGCGAGGGCGCAGCGCCGGCAGTGCTCGTGCGTATGGCGTCGGCATTCCGCCGCACAGCGCTCGCACACCTGGGCGCACAGTGCGCAGATCTGCGGTGCGAGCACGCTGCGGCGGGCCATCGCGCCGGACGCGAAGCGGCACAGCAGCGCGCAGTCGATGTCGAGCGCGATGCATGCGGTCAGCGCGCGCGGGTCGGGCTCCGCGAGACACGCGCCGGCGCAGGCGTCGCACGCATGGGCACATGCGTCGCATGCCGCCATGCACGTGTCGTAGCGCGCGTTCAGTTCGGTGCGGTTCGTTGCGGGTTCCATGATCACGGCTCCAGTTTCACTTTGATCCAGCCCGGCTCGCGCACGTCGAAGGCGCGATACGCGTCGATCGCATTGGTCAGCGGCTCGCGCTGCGTCAGCACCGACAACGGATCGAACGCACCGCTGCGCACCAATTCGATCAGTTGCGGCGTGATCGTCCGGTGATTGCAGTTGCCCATCTTGATCGTGAGATTGCGGTTCATCGCCTCGCCGATCGGAAACACGCGCGCCTGCGGCGGATACACGCCGATCACCGCGACCGTGCCCGCCTTCGCGACCGCGCGCACCGCCCATTGCAGCACCTGCGACGGCCCGTCGCCCGGCACCCAGTAGCGGCCGTCCGGCTTGCGGCGCGGCGCGACCGCGTCGACCTCCGCATCGAACGCACGCGCGGCCTCGTGGTCGGCCGCAGCGGGCCCATGCGTCGCGCGCATCGCGTCGACACCGACCGCGTCGATCACGCGATCGACGCCGATTCCACCCGTCAGACGCAGCACGGTGTCGACCGGATCTTCCTCGGAGAAGTCGACCGCTTCCGCGCCCTGCGCACAGGCCATGTCGAGACGCGATGCGATCCGGTCGATCGCGATCACGCGGCCCGCACCCATCAGCTTCGCGCTCGCGATCGCGAACTGCCCGACCGGGCCCGCGCCGAACACGGCGACCGTATCGCCCGGCTTCACTTCGGCGAGCTGCGCGCCGAAATAGCCGGTCGGAAAAATGTCGGACATCAGGATCGCGCGATCGTCGTCGATTTCGTCGGGCAGACGGATCAGGCTCGCGTTCGCGAGCGGCGTGCGCGCGTATTCGGCCTGCAGTCCGTCGAACGCGCCCGTGTCGGCCGGGCCGCCGAAGAACGCGGTGCCCGCGCGCGGCCCACCCGGATTCGCGACGTCGCACTGCGCGGTATAGCCGGCACGGCAGTACACGCAGTGGCCGCATGCGATCGTCGACGGAATCAGCACGCGGTCGTCGCGCCGCAGATTACGCACGTCGCGGCCGACCGCCTCGACGATGCCGACGCCTTCGTGCCCAAGAATCGTGCCCGGCTTCATGCCGCCTAGCGTGCCGCGCACCATGTGCAGATCGGTGCCGCAGATCGCGCTGGCCGTCAGGCGCACGACCGCGTCGGTGGTGTCGGCGACTTCCGGATCGGGTACGGTATCGATGCGGATGTCGCCGATACCGTGAAATACGACTGCTTTCATGTCGGACCTCCTTGTCGAATGCGGCAACGGCATCGTCGCCGCCACGCGGTCGAGCAAGGTGCGCGCCCGCATCGCGCGCGTGACCGATGCGCGGCGCGGATCGACAAGGAAGCAGGCAGGGATGGGGGCTGCGGCGGGCGAGTTGGCGATGCACGGCCTTGCGATCTTCGCGATGCCGCTCGCGCGGCCGTTCACGCCGGTTGCAATTCGCTATACGCGATGGGTGAACTTGCAGCGTGCGGCGCACGCGCGCGTGCGCGCTCGTCTCCGGCGTTTCTCGCGTCCCTCGCGTCTTTGGCGGCGTCTTCTGCGTTACGCCACCGCGCGCCGCGCCTGACGGCCGCGCAGCCATTCGAGCGCGAGCAGCAGGCTCGTCGAGAACACGATCAGGATCGTCGCGAGCGCCGCGATCGTCGGGCTGATGTTTTCGCGGATGCCGGTAAACATCTGCCGCGGCAGCGTCGTCTGGTCCGCACCGGCCAGAAACAGCGTGACGACCACTTCGTCGAACGACGTCGCGAACGCGAACAGCGCGCCCGACATCACGCCCGGCGCGATCACCGGCAGCGTCACGCGGAAGAATGTCGTCATCGGGTTCGCGCCCAGCGACAGGCTCGCGCGCACGAGGTTCTGGTTGAACCCCTGCAGCGTCGCGGCCACCGTCGTCACGACGAACGGCACGCCGAGCGCCGCGTGCGCCGCGATCAGCCCCATGTACGTGTTCGCGAGCCCCAGCGGCGCGAAGAACAGATACATGCCGACACCGACCACCACTACCGGCACGATCATCGGCGAGAGCAGCACCGCCATCAGCAGCCCCTTGCCGCGGAACTCGGCCTTCGTCAGCCCGATCGCGGCCAGCGTGCCGAGCACGGTCGCCACGAGCGTCGCCGACGGCGCCACGATGAAGCTGTTCTTCGCGGCCATGCGCCACTCGTCCGACGCAATCAGGTTCTCGTACCAGCGCGTCGAGAACCCCGGAATCGGATACACGAGGAACGTGCTCGACGAGAACGACAGCGGCACGATCGCAAGCACCGGCAGGATCAGATACAGCAGCGTGAGCACGACGAGCACGCGCAACGCGACGTACCACGCGCGCTCGACGAACGACATGTGCGGCGCAAACAGCGGCCTGGCCAGTTTCATGGTCCTGTTCTCCTTTCCCTGTCGGCCCGCGCTCAGCCGAGGCTCACGTTGGTGCGCGTGAAGCGCCCGTACACCGCATACAGCACGAGCGTCGCCGCGAGCAGCAGCCCGCCGAGCGCACACGCCATTCCCCAGTTGATCGTCACGTTCGTGAAGTACGCGACGTAGTAGCTCACCATCTGATCGTTCGGGCCGCCGAGCAGCGCCGGCGTGATGTAGTAGCCGATCGCGAGGATGAACACGAGCAGCGCGCCCGCGCCGACGCCCGGATACGTCTGCGGCACGTACACGCGCCAGAACGCCGCGAACGGATGGCTGCCGAGCGAGACGGCCGCGCGCTGGTAGGTCGGCGGAATCGACTTCATCACGCTGTACAGCGGCAGGATCATGAACGGCAGCAGGATGTGCGTCATCGAGATATAGACGCCCACGCGATTGAACAGCAGCGCGAGCGGATGCGCGATCAGGCCGCTGCCGATCAGCGCCTTGTTGATCAGCCCTTCGTTCTGCAGCAGCACGATCCACGCGGCCACGCGCACGAGCACCGAGGTCCAGAACGGAATCAGCACGAGGATCATCGCCAGGTTCGCGCGCCGCTCCGACAGCGTCGAGATCCAGTAGGCGAGCGGATAGCCGAGCAGCAGCGCGAACAGCGTCACGGCGATGCCGATCACGAACGTGCGACCGAAGATCGCCAGATAGATCGACTGATCCGGATCGGCGTGCACGATGTTACCGAAGCCGTCCTGCTTGTGATCGAGCGCGGCCAGCAAATAGAACGGCGAATAGGCGCTGCCGTTTTTGGCGATGGCCTGCCAGTAGGCGATCTCGCCCCAGCGCGCATCGAGTTCGAGCAGTTTGCCGCGCGTGCCGGCCGGCGTCAGCGCCGTGCCATCGTCGCTTTTCAGCGGCATCGCGCGCGCCGTTTTCGCGACGAGCGAGCGATAGCCGGGAATCTCGGTGTTCAGCCGCCGTGCGAGCGCACCCATCGCGTCGCTGTCGGCGACTTTCGTCATGTCGGTGGCGAGCGCCGCGTAAGCGGCGTCGGCGGGCGGCGTCTTGCGGTCCCACTTCGACAGCGCGGCGACCGTGTTCGGCAGCGCGGCGGCGATCTCGGGGTTCTGCACCGCGCGCGTGAGCAGCGTGCCGATCGGCACGACGAACACCAGCAGCAGGAAGATCGCGAGCGGCGCGATCAGCAGCAGCGCCATCGTGCGCTTGCGCGCTTCGGCGGCTTTCAGTTCACGCTTGAGCGCGGCCGTCGACGTCGGGGAAGAAGCGATCGTCATCGTGTTCAACGGAGGTGTCTCCGGACCGGACCGCGAACCGCGACTCGCGGTCCGGCGGAAAGCCGTGCGATGCGTACCGCTGCATCGCACGGCGGACAACGTCAGTGCCTGGACGCGCACGCGCCCGCGCACTGCGGACTCACTTCGACGCCCACGCGGCGAAGCGCTGCTCGAGCTCGTCGCCGTGGTCGGTCCAGAAGCCGATGTCCTGCAGCACGGCGTTCTTGCCGTTGGCCGGCGAATTCGGCAGATTCGCGAGCGTCTTCGCGTCGAGCGACTTGATCGCGGCGAGGTTCACCGGGCCGTACGCGATGTGCTGTGCATATGCCTGCTGCGGCTTCGGCGTCAGCGTGTAGGCGATGAACTGCTCGGCGAGCGCCTTGTTCGGCGAACCCTTCGGAATCGCCCAGTAGTCGAGATCGTAGATGCTGCCGTTCCACACGATCTTCAGGTTCTTGCCTTCCTTGCGCGCCGCGTCGATGCGGCCGCTGAACGCGGTCGACATCACGACGTCGCCGGCAACGAGGAACTGCGGCGGCTGTGCGCCCGCTTCCCACCACTGAATGTTCGGCTTCAGCTCGTCGAGCTTCTTGAACGCACGATCCTGGCCGGCCTTCGTGTTCAGCACCTTGTAGACGTCCTTCGGCGCGACGCCGTCGGCCATCAGCGCGAACTCGAGGTTGTAGCGTGCACCCTTGCGCATCGCACGCTTGCCGGGGAATTTCTTCACGTCCCAGAAATCGGCCCAGCTCGCCGGTGCGGTCTTCAGCTTGTCGGCGTTGTACGACAGCACCGTCGACCAGACGAAAATGCCCGCGCCGCAGGTCTGGTACGCCTCGGGAATCAGATCGGTCTTCTTCGCGATCTTCGACCAGTCGAGCTTCTCGTAAAGGCCTTCGTCGCAGCCGCGGCCGACGTCGCCGGACTCGACGTCGACGACGTCCCAACTCACGTGCTTCGCCTCGACCATCGCCTTCACCTTCGCCTGCTCGCCGTTGTATTCGACGGCGGTGACCTTGTTGCCGGTCGCCTTCTCGAACGGCTGGTTGAAAGCGGCCTTCTGCGCATCGCCGTTCGCGCCGCCGAAGTTGACGACCGTCAGTTCGGCAGCGGATGCCGACGCGCCGAATGCGGCCAACGTCAGCGCAACGGCAATGCGGCGTGCGGTAAAGCGGGTTCGATTCATGGTGGTTCCTCTCCGGTCGCGGTGAAAATGCGTAGTGGCGGTGATCGACGACAACTGACAGACTGCGGGGAAACCGGCGGCCGCGCCGGCGTTACGCGAACACGCGCAGATGCGCGGGCGCGAACGACAGCGAAACCGGCGCGCCGGGGAAAAAGTTGTCGAGCGCTTCGGTGCCGAGCGGCACCTTGACGAAGCACTCGCCTTGTCCGGGCACGGCGCAACGCATGCGCACATGATCGCCGAAATAAATCAGCCCGAGCGCTTCGCCCGCGACGCGATTCGCGGCGACGTCGTGCGGGGCCGGCGGTTCCGGCTCGCGGGAAAGACGCATGCGTTCCGGACGGATGCACGCGATTGCGGCTGCGCCGGGCGCGGCATTCGCGACGTTGCGCCCGACGAGGCGCGTGCCGTCGCCGAGCCGCAGCTCGCAGAACTCGCCGTCGACGCGCGCGATCGTGCCGCGCAGCCGGTTGCTGTCGCCGATGAAGTTCGCGACGAATTCGTTGCACGGCGATTCGTAGAGCCGGTCCACCGTGTCGAGCTGCTGCACGATGCCCTTGTCGAATACCGCCACGCGGTCCGACATCGTCAGCGCCTCGCCCTGATCGTGCGTCACGTAGACGAATGTCACGCCGAGCTTCTCGTGCAGCGCCTTCAGCTCGTACTGCATGTGCTCGCGCAGCTGCTTGTCGAGCGCGCCGAGCGGTTCGTCCATCAGCACGAGCTTCGGCTCGAACACCAGCGCACGCGCGAGCGCAATGCGCTGCTGCTGGCCGCCGGACAGCTGCGCCGGATAGCGCTTCGCGAAGCGCTCCATCTGCACCATCTTCAGCGCATGTGCGACGCGCTCGGCGCGCTCGCCCGCCGGCAGCTTGCGCACCGTCAGCGGATAGGCGACGTTCTGCTCCACCGTCAGATGCGGAAACAGCGCGTAGTTCTGGAACACCATGCCGATGTTGCGCTTGTGCGGCGGCACGTGATTGAGCAGCTCGCCGTCGAGGCGGATTTCGCCGCCGGTCGGGAATTCGAAGCCCGCCAGCATCATCAGGCACGTGGTCTTGCCCGAGCCGGACGGCCCGAGCAGCGTCAGGAATTCGCCGCGGCGAATGTCGAGATCCAGCGATTTGACGACGAGCGTCTCGCCGTCGTAGGTCTTTCGCACGCCGCGAAAACTGACGATCACATCATCGGCCTTCATTCTGTTGGTCTCCTGCGAAGCCGTGTCCGATGCATCGCGCGCATGCCGGCGCCGTTCTCGTTCTACGTATTCGGCGGCCGCCGGTTACCCCGCGCGCGTGAATTGACTATAGCAATCAATGGCTATAGCCTGTATAGCCAAATCGCACTCGATGATAATGCCATTTCATGCGAGCCGTCCTGTTGACCGACCTGTTGGCGCGCGCATTGTCCGATGGCGGCAGCGATACGCTGCAGCACCGGATCTACGACGTCGTGCGGCGCGGTGTGCTGGATCATACGCTCGCCGCGGGGCAGAAACTGCCGTCGTCGCGCACGCTCGCGCAGGAACTCGGCATTTCCCGGATCACCGTCTCGCTCGCCTACGATCGACTGATCGCCGAGAACTATCTCGTCGCGCGCACCGGCAGCGGCACGTTCGTCGCGCCGACGAGCCCGCGGCCGCTGAGCGGCCCCGGCGAAATCGTGCATACGCGCCATTCGATGACGCTGTCGCAGCGCGGCGCGATGCTCGACCGGCTGCCGGGCGGCGTCACGCAAAGCTACGGCCCGTTCGTGCCCGGCGTCGCCGACACGCCGATGTTCCCGTTTCACGTATGGCGCCGGCTGATCGCGCGGCATATCGGCAAGGGCGACCTGTCGCTGTCCGGCTATGCGCTCGACGGCGGCTACGCGCCGCTGCGCGCCGCGGTCGCGCGCTACCTGAAGATCTCGCGCTCGGTCGTCTGCGAGCCCGAGCAGGTCATCATCACGTCCGGTACGCACCAGTCGATCGATCTCTGTGCGCGGCTGCTCGCCGATCCGGGCGACGTCGCGATCGTCGAGAACCCGTGTCACTGGGCGTTCCCGACCGTGCTGTCGGCCGCCGGCCTCGAACTCGTCGCGAGCGCGATCGATGCGGCCGGCCTGTCGCTGAACGACATCGATACGCCGGCGCGCGCGCGGCTGGTCGTGACGAGCCCGTCGCACCAGTATCCGACCGGCGCCGTGATGCCGCTGTCGCGCCGGCTCGAACTGCTGCAGAGCGCACGCACCCGGAACCTGTGGGTGATGGAAGACGACTACGACAGCGAATTCCGCTACGACGGCATGCCGCTGCCGTCGCTTCAAGGACTCGACAGCGACGCGCGCGTGATTTACGGCGGCACGTTCAGCAAGGCGATGTATCCGGGCGTGCGCATCGCCTATCTGGTCGTGCCCGCGCATCTGGCCGACACGTTCGCGAAGGCCTGCGCGAAGCTGTACCGCCCCGGCCAGCTGCACATCCAGGCCGCGCTCGCCGACTTCATCGACGACGGCCACTTCGCGCAGCACGTGCGGCGGATGCGGATCGAATACGCGCAGCGTCAGCAGTTGCTGCGCGACGCGCTGCATGCGGAATTCGGCAGCACGATCCGGCTGTCGGACGCGCGCGCGGGACTGCATCTGTTCGCGAGCTTCGATGCGGACGTGTCGACGCGTGCGCTGACCGACGTCGCGCGCGCGGACGGCCTGATTCTCGGCCGGCCGCATTTCGTCGCGCCGCACGCGCTCGCCGATCGCAGCATCGTGCTCGGCTACGGCGGCGTCGCGCAAAGCGCGATCGGCGATGGCGTGAAGCGGCTCGGGCGCGCGTATGCGCGCACGCTCGAGGCGACGTAGCCGCGGCTGCGCGCGAACCGTCACAGGGCGGCGAGCGCGCCGTCGGCGGCCGCGAGCAGCAGATCCGCGTGTTCCTGCGTAAACGGCAGCAGCGGACGGATCTTCAGCACGTTGCCGCGCACGCCGGTCGCGCTGATCAGCACGCCGCGCTCGCGCATCAGATTGACGACGCGCTGCGTCTCGTCTTCGGCCGGCGTCTTCGCGTGGCGGTCGCGCACGAGCTCGACGCCGAGGAACAACCCGTCGCCGCGCACGTCGCCGATCAGGCCGTGCTTGCGCGCGAGCGTGCGGAACCCTTCGCGCAGATACGCGCCGATCCGGCTCGCGTTCGCCTGCAGACCGTCGTTGACGATCACGTCGAGCGTCGCGGCCGCCGCCGCGCACGACACCGGATTGCCGCCGAACGTATTGAAATAGCGCGTGTCCTTGCCGAACCGCTCGAGCACCTCGGCGCGTGCGGCGAGACCGGCGATCGGATGACCGTTGCCCATCGGCTTGCCCATCGTCACCAGATCCGGAACCACGTCGTGCCGCTCGAAGCCCCACATCTTCGAGCCGGTACGCGCGAAGCCGGCCTGCACTTCGTCCGCGATGAAGACGCCGCCGGCCTGCCGGATCGCCGCGACCGCACCCTGCAGAAAACCGCGCGGATCGGCGAACACGCCGTCGCTCGTGAACAGCGTGTCGACGATCAGCGCGGCGGGCCGCACGCCGTGCCGCACGAGGTCGTCGATCGCGCGCTGCACGTCGCGTGCGAACCGCGCACCGACGTCGGCGTCGTCGCCGCGATACGTGTCGGGCGGCGCGACCGCGCGCACGTGCAGGCCGAGCGGCACGTGCCGGCCTAGCGACGGCGAGATCTCGGCGATCGCGGCCGTCACGCCGTGATAGGCGAGCTGCGTGACGATCACGCCGGTGCCGCCCGTGTACTGCTTCGCGATGCGCAGCGCGAGATCGTTCGCCTCGCTGCCCGTGCAGGTGAACATCGCCTGCGACAGCGCGTCGGGCATCGTGCGCAGCAGCCGTTCCGCGTAATCCAGTATGCCGTCGTGCAGATAGCGCGTATGGGTGTTCAGCGTGCTCGCCTGCTTCGCGATCGCCTCGACGACTTCGGGCCGGCAATGGCCGATCGACGCCACGTTGTTGTACGCGTCGAGATATGCGCGGCCCGCGCTGTCGTAGAGCCACACGCCTTCGCCGCGCACGATGTGCAGCGGCGTTTCGTAGAACAGCCGGTACGCGGGCCCGAGCACGCGCGCACGCCGCTCGACGAGCGCACGCGCCTGCGCGTCGAGTGCCGATGCGCGCTGCGGGTCGAACGCGTTGAGCATCGCCGGATCACTGCGCATGAAGATTCTCCTGTTCGCGGCGGATCGCGTCGCCGATGATGCGCGCCGCGTCGCCGTCGGGCAGTGCGGCGAGCCGGTGCAGGCCCGTCCACGACAGCGCATTGTTGCGCAGGATGTAGGCGCTGTTCTCGGGATGCTCGCGCGCGCGCCAGCCCGTGATCAGTACCGTCATCAGCAGCCGCGCGACGATCAGCTCCGGCAGCACCGCCAGTTCGTCGCCGCTCAGCGGGTTCGCGCGGTGGTACGCGCAGATGCAGTCGACGGCCGTCTCGAGCGGATTCGTCGTATCGGCAAGCTGATACGACGACGCGACCGCGAGCTCGTTGACGAGCGGCGCGTGCACCATGTCGCCGAAATCGAGGATCGCGGTGATGCGGTCGGTGTCGGTCTCGTCGACGAGCACGTTGTACGGGTTCAGATCGTTGTGAATCACCTGACGCCGCAGTGTCGTCATGCGGCGCGCGGTGTGTGCGTCGTGGCGGTCGAGCAGATGGCGCGCGAGCGCGCGCGGCTCGCCGCCGTCGACGTAGTCGAGCAGCGGGCGCAGCTGCGACAGATGCTGGATGTCCCACAGCAGCCGGTGCCCCGCATGCGCGTGCGTAAAGCCGCGCAGCGCGCGGTCGAAGCGGCCGAGCGCGGTACCGAGCGCGCGGCGCTGCCGTCGCGAGCGCTCGACGCGATGCAGCGGGATGCCGGGCGCGAACGTGATCATCCGCACTGCCTGGCGCGCGTGCTCGCCCGCGACGTCGCGCCAGTGAATGTAACGGCCCGACCGGTCGCGCATCAGCCGCGGCACCGGCAGCGCCGCGTCGGCCTCGATCACCTGCAGCTGCGCGAACGTCTGGAACTCCGTCACGCCCGCCTGCTCGGCCGGATGCGTGAGCTTCAGCACGTACGACGCGCCGTCCGCCGCGTCGATGCGGAAATTCTGGTCGCGTTCGCTCGCCAGCGCGCTTGCCGTGCCGACGATCCCGAACGCGTCGGCCGCCAGCGCCTCCGCTTCGTCGATGCCGATGCGCGGCGATGCGACGGAAAACAGCGTGTCGTGCCTGAGCGGGCCGGCGGCGGCATCATGCATCGTCGCCTCCTGCCGGCCGGCATGCGCCCCCGCCGCTCGATGAATCGACCTTCACGCGCGTCATGTTCGCCCTCGCTCGTCGTATGGATGTCGAGCGAACTCTAGAGCACACTGGCTTTATGGCGAATAGCCACTTGTCGTCAAGTTATAAGGCCACTTTGGTAGCGACGGTGGGCGCGGTCGCTGGCTGGGACGTTCGGCCGTCCCGCTGCGGCGGCGGACGCCGGCCGTCAATCGGGCTCGGCGTCGGCCGCGCCGTCGCGCGCCTTCGAGATCGCCTCGACGAGCTTCAGCTCGTCGTCGAGCGACAGCGTCGTGTCGAGCACGTCACCGCCGAAGGGCGCGAGTGCGGCGCCGAGCCGGACGACGTCCAGTTGCGTGACCGCGAAGGCGAGCGTCACGGTGCCCGCGCGCACCTTGCGCGCGACGCGCCCGATCAGCGCATCGTCGACCGGCCGATCGCGCAGCGCATCGAGCGATGCGTCGATGCGCGCGAACGCGTCGGCGAGCAGCGAACCGTGCGACACGCGTGCAGGATCGGCCGCGTGCGCGGTCCGGCTACCGTCGCGCGCACATTCGACGATCACGACGCCCGACAGCGCGACCGTCTGCGCGTCGCGCAGCGCGGCGAGCGCCGCGAGCGCGCGATGCGCCGTGTCGAGATCGGGGTAGGACAATGCAATCAGCGTATTCATCGGCAACTCCGGCTGGAGGTGCGTCGCGCCGCAGGCGGCAGGCCGGCGGGGCACGCCTGCATCGCGACCGCCGCAACGGCGGTCCGCCTCGCCCATCGGAGGATGGTCGTCATCGGCTTCGGATGCAACGTGCGCGCGGCGCTGGTACGATCGTCGCACCGAAGCGACGATCACGATCGATGGAGGGTTTCGAACGATGCACGCCAGCGAAATGTTCATGGGTCACGAGATTCGCGTCGAGGCGACGCGCAACGAACGCGGCGCGTGGGTCGCGCACGTGCGGATCTTCCGCGACGGCGCACCGGTCGACCTGCCGGCGCCCGAGCTCGTCACGCCCGAATGGCTCACCTGCGACGAGGCGCTGCGCGGCGGCCTCGACCAGGGGCGCATCATGCTGAAGACGCACGACCGCTGAGCGCGACGCGCTCATCGTTCGCCGCCGGGCCGCGCGGGCGCACGCACGCAGCGGCCCGCATCGAACGCGTCGCGCATCAGCCGCGATACGTCGTCCAGCGTCAGCTCGACCGACGTCGAGCCCGCAGTGTCGCGATCGACGATCCGATGACCGATGTTGCGCTCGGCGATCGCGTTGAGCAGTGCGTCGACCAGATACTTGTCCATTCCGTTTCCCGTCAGGCTCGCGCATTCGTTGCGTACGCAACGTTGCCGAAGCCGTTTGCGTCAAGACCGATGCCGTGCCGGACGCGCGCGATGGCGCCGCCTGCGCACGGCCTTCGCCGTCATCCGCCGGCGATCTGCGTTTCGAGCGCCGCCTCCGCACGCAGACAATCGAGATCGCGGCCGATCGTCGCGACCGCGAGCCGCACATCGCCGCGCCAGTAGCTGACCGAGCCGTCGTGCGCGCGCAGGTCGCCTTCGATTTCGACGCGATCCCAGTGCTCCGCATGGCCGACATAGCGAATCGTCATGTCGTAGTGCTGCGTCCAGAAGAACGGCACCGCATCGAACGGCCGTTGCCGGCCGAGCATGTTGTGCGCGGCCGTGCTGCCCTGCCGTTGCGCGACGACCCAGTGCTCGACGCGAATGCGCTCGCCCGTCAGCGGATCGGGCCAGCGCGCGATATCGCCGGCCGCATAGATGCCGGGCGCGCTCGTCTGCAGATAGCGGTCGACGCTGACGCCGCGGTCGACCTCGAGGCCCGCGTCCTGCGCAAGCGCGACGTCCGGCTGAACGCCGATGCCGACCACGACGAGATCGGAAGGCAGCACGTCGCCGGTCGACAGCGTCACGCGATCGTGCTCGATCCGCGCGAGCGTCGCGCCGAGATGAAACACGACGCCGTGCGACTCGTGCAGCGCGCGCACCGCATCGCCGAGCGCGTCGCCGAGCACGTGCGCCATCGGATGCGAACCGGGCGCGACGACGTGCACGTCGAGCTTGCGCGTGCGCAGCGCGGCGGCCGCCTCGAGCCCGATGAAGCTTGCGCCGACGACCACGCAGCGGCGCGCGGTCGCAAGCCGCGCGATCAGCGCATCGCAGTCCGCGCGCGAACGCAGCACGCACACGTGCGGCAAATCGGCGCCCGGCACCGTCAGCCGGTTCGGTACGGCGCCCGTCGCGAGCAGCAGCGCACCGTAGCCGAGCCGGCTGCCGTCCGCGAGCTCGACCGCACGCTGCGCGGCATCGATGCGTGCGACGCGCGTGCCGCAGCGCAGGTCGATCTTCCTGTCCGTGTAGAACGACGGCGCGCGCAGCGGCAGCCAGTCGGCCTCGGCCGTGCCGGCCAGATAGTCCTTCGACAGGTTCGGGCGATCGTACGGCGGTTCGTCGTCGGCGCTGAGCAGCGTGATCGCGCGCGTGTAGCCTTCGTCGCGCAGCGTGACCGCGGCCGAGATCGCGGCCGCCCCGCCGCCGACGATGACGATCGACTCGGGCGCCTCGATCGGCGCGGGCGACGGTGCCGACGCGCGCGCATCGACGACGACCGCGCGGCCGTCGCGACGTTCGACGCGCCAGCATTTGAGTCCGTCGAGCGCGGGCGCGCGCAAGCGTGCGCCGCTACGCAAACAGAAGGCCGCGTGATGCCACGGGCAGCGCAGCGTGTCGCCGACCAGCAGCCCTTGCGCAAGCGGTGCGCCGTAATGCGGGCACTGCGCGCCGACCGCGAACAGCGCATCGCCGCGCCGCACGAGCAGCACGGCTTCGTCGCCGACGCGGCCTTCGATCATGGCGCCGTCCGCGATGTCGTCGAGCGCGATGCCTTGCGCGAGATCGGAACGCGGCGCCGAGGAGGCGTTTCCAGACATGGGATCGCTCCCGCACGGTTCGTCAACGCTCCCATTATCGGCGTCCTTCACGAAAAGAACAGGTACAGCGCGCGCCGCAGCGCACGCAAACGCGACTGTAGCTTGTGCGCGATGCGCGGCCGGCGTAGAACGTCAGCACCGTTGCGGCGCAGCACGCCGCATCGGCGGCGCGCCTGCCGCGCCGCTGTCCCGACCCGCGTCCGGAGTGCATGATGGCGACCGTCCTCTGCGTGCTGTACCCCGACCCCGTCGACGGCTATCCGCCGCGCTACGTGCGCGACACGATTCCCGTCATCACGCACTACGCGGACGGCCAGCTCGCGCCGACGCCGTCCGGGCCGCCCGGTTTTCGGCCGGGCGAACTCGTCGGCTCGGTATCGGGCGCGCTCGGCTTGCGCGACTATCTGGCGGCGCACGGTCATACGCTGATCGTGACGAGCGACAAGGACGGCCCCGACTCCGAATTCGAGCGCCGGCTGCCGGAAGCGGACGTCGTGATTTCGCAGCCGTTCTGGCCCGCGTATCTGACCGCCGAGCGGATCGCGCGCGCGCCGAAGCTGCGGCTCGCGCTGACTGCGGGCATCGGCTCCGATCACGTCGATCTCGCGGCGGCCGCCCGCGCGGGCATCACCGTCGCGGAAGTCACCGGATCGAACAGCGTCAGCGTCGCCGAGCATGTCGTGATGACGACGCTTGCGCTCGTGCGCAACTATCTGCCGTCGCACGCGATCGCGCAGCAAGGCGGCTGGAACATCGCCGACTGCGTATCGCGCAGCTACGACATCGAAGGCATGCATTTCGGCACGGTCGGCGCCGGCCGCATCGGGCTCGCGGTGCTGCGGCGGCTGAAGCCGTTCGGGCTGGCGCTGCACTATACGCAGCGGCATCGGCTCGATCCGGCGATCGAACACGAACTCGCGCTGACCTATCACGCGGACGTCGCGTCGCTCGCGAGCGCGGTCGACATCGTGAATCTGCAGATTCCGCTCTATCCGTCGACCGAGCATCTGTTCGATGCCGCAATGATCGCGCGCATGAAGCGCGGCGCGTATCTGATCAACACCGCGCGCGCGAAACTCGTCGATCGCGACGCGATCGTGCGTGCGGTCGCCTCGGGCCATCTTGCCGGCTACGGCGGCGACGTGTGGTTTCCCGAGCCCGCACCGGCCGATCATCCGTGGCGCGCGATGCCGTTCAACGGGATGACGCCGCATATCTCGGGCACGTCGCTATCCGCGCAGGCGCGCTACGCGGCCGGTACGCTCGAAATTCTGCAGTGCTGGTTCGAGCGCCGGCCGATTCGCGAGGCCTACCTAATCGTCGACGGCGGCACGCTCGCGGGCACCGGCGAGCAGTCGTACCGGCTCACGTGACGCGCGGCGCGCTCAGCCGACGCGCGCGGCCGCGAGCTTGCCGACCGTAATCACGGCTTGCTCGATTTCCGGCGACCACGGGCTGCTGTAGTTCAGCCGGATGAAGTTTCGATAGTTGTCGGTGATCGAGAACATGTAGCCGGGCCCGATCGTGATGCCTTCGTCGAGCGCGAGCTGATACAGCCGCATCGCGTCGACTTGCGCGGGCAACTCGATCCACAACACGTAGCCGCCCGCCGGGCTCGAGATGCGCGTGCCTTCCGGAAAGAAACGCGACACCATCGCGCGCATCAGGTTCGCCTGCTGCGCATAGGCCTTGCGCAAGCGCCGCAGGTGATGCTCGTAGCCGTCGCGTTCGAGAAACTCGGCAATCGCGAGTTGCGGCAGCGACGGTGTTGCGAGCGTGTTCAGGAATTTGAGTTTCTCGACCTGTTCACGATAGCGCCCCGGCAGCGCCCATCCGATCCGGTACGCGGCCGTCAGGCTCTTCGAGAACGACGAGCAATGCAAGACGATGCCTTCCCGGTCGAACGATTTGAGCGCGCTCGGATGCGCATTGCCGAAATACAGTTCGTTGTACACGCCGTTTTCGATCAGCGGCATGTTCACGCGCGTCGCGAATTCGACCAGCTCGCGCTTGCGCTCGTCCGGCATCTGAAAGCCCAACGGGTTCTGGAAGTTCGGCATCACCATGCACGCGGCGATCGGCTGCGATTTCGCGATCGCCGCCAGCGCCGCGATGTCGATGCCGTATTCCGGATGCGTCGCAACCTCGATCGCCTTCATCCCCAGTCGCTCGATCGCATGCAGCATCGCGTAGAACGTCGGCGACTCCACGGCAATCGTGTCGCCCGGTTTCGCGACCGCCTGCAGACAGAGATTGATCGCCTCCGTCGCGCCCACCGTCACGATGATCTCGTTCGGATCGACCGACATGCCGTTTTCGAGGTAGCGCCGTGCGATCTGCCGGATCAGCCGCGGATGGCCGGGCGGCAGCCCGTCGGTCACGCCCCACAGCGACTTGTCGCGCCCGGCCGCATACGCGTAGCGGTTCAGCTTCTCGAACGGAAACAGGCTCGGGTCCGGATACGGCGAGCCGAGCGGCACCGCGTCGTCCGTGCCGATCGAGCGCAGCGTCGACAGCACGAGCCGGCTCACGTCGACCGACGACGAAATCGCGATCGGCTTCGACGGACGCAGTTCGCGTACCGGCGCATGCGCGTCGTCGCGGCGCAGGTTCACGAAGTAGCCCGACTGCGGCCGACTTTCGAGCAACCCGCGGCTTTCGAGCAGCAGGTACGCATGCAGCACGGTCGTGATGCTGATCCGATGCTGCTGGCTTGCCTGCCGCA